>JAQSDP010000473.1:0-2400 GCA_029945985.1 bacterium
TTCGATATTGAAAAATACGCGATCATCTACGCCGGAGCCCAAAAGAATATCGGCCCAAGCGGCGTCACGGTCGTGATCATCCGTGACGATATGCTCGCGAGAGTTCCGTCTGGACTGCATCCCCTCTTCGATTACCGAGCTCTGACGGAGAACGACTCGATGATAAATACGCCGAATACTTGGGGGATATATCTGATCGGACTGGTGTGCGATTGGCTAAAAAGCCAAGGCGGTGTCGACGGCATTCAAGTCAAAAACGAAGCAAAGGCCAAGTTGTTGTACGATGCCATCGACTCTAGCGACGGATTTTACCGCGGGCGGGCGGAACGGTCCGCTCGGTCGACCATGAACGTTACATTTAACCTTCCATCTGCGGAAATCGAGCTCCAATTTGCCGAGGAAGCTACAAAACAGGGGTTGGACGGACTTGCGGGGCATCGGAGCGTCGGGGGGATACGCGCGTCTATCTATAACGCTTTTCCAATCGAAGGTGTACATGAACTAACTGGATTCATGCAGGAATTTGCCGCTCAGAATTCCTGATCGGCGAGCGCTTCGATCGCGGAAATGAGTTCCGGTTGGTCACTCGGCAGGACCGTCCGAAGATCTAAAAGAAACCGTCCATCAGCGATCCGGCCTATCACGGGCGGATCGCTGAATCTAAGGAAGGCATCAACCTCGGCGGCAGACCGCTTGCCCACCTTGACGGAAATCAACCACGTTTTCGGTTTGACGTCCGGAGCTGATCCGCCACCTATTACCGATTCACCTTCGACGATCTCGAACTGAACCCGTCTTGTAACATTCGAAGATAGACCGCCGACGAAACCGTGCGCTCGTTCACGGATCGCGTCTGGTTTGCTGGCGAGCATTCGCAGTGTAGGAATATCCGCGAAGTGCTTACCGCGAGCATATGACAGTAGGGTCGCTTCGATAGCTGCGTAGGCTAACTTATCGACGCGGAGTGCCCGATACAGCGGATGTCGTCGGATAGCGTCTATCAGATCTCGTCGTCCGACAATGAAGCCCGCCTGAACTCCGCCCAGCAATTTGTCCCCGCTGAAGGCGACCAGGTCGACGCCGTCTGCGATCGATGAGGAGATCGTCGGCTCGCCAAGCCCAAAGTCCGAGAGGTCTACAAGGGCCCCTGATCCCGCGTCTTCGAAGAATGGTATGCCGGTTTCGCGAGCAAGAGTGGACAGTTGTAGATTGGTCGCTGATTCGGTGAATCCGATGACGCGATAATTTGAAGGGTGAACACGCATCAGAAGCCCGGTCGAATCCGAGATCGCCTTTTTGTAGTCCGACATCTTGGTGCGGTTTGTCGTGCCGACCTCGCGGAGAGTCGCGCCGGATTCCTCAAGCACGTCGGGAACGCGGAAATCCCCGCCGATCTCAACTAGCTCTCCCCGCGAGATTATTACGTCCTTTCCCCTTGCGAGCACACGCAAAACAAGGAACGCCGCGGCTGCACAATTATTCACGATAATCGCGGCCTCGGCCCCGGTTAGTTCACGTATAAGAGCTTCGGCACCGGCGGCACGCTTGCCCCGCGAGCCGGAGATGAGATCGTACTCAAGTGTGCAGTAGCCCGAATTGTTCTGGATCGCCTGAACGGCGGCATCCGACAAGACTGAGCGGCCAAGATTGGTGTGGATCACGACTCCAGTGGCGTTGATCAGGCGCGTCGTTCGCTCAAATGTTTCCCTGGTGAAGAGATCACCGGCGACCTTTGCAAGCTCCCCGACAAGCTGTTCGCGAGTGTGTTGCACCGACTCGGCAAGAACTTGACGACGCACGATCCCTATTGAGGACCGGGCAATGCGAAGAGCGGTTGAACGCCCTGCCGCTTTCTCAATCGAGACAAGCGGCTCGAGGGCCAGCAACTCGTCGATCGATGGAAGTTCCCGAAGCAGCGAGGCTTTTTCGTATTGCGACATAGGATAGGCAAAGGATACATCAATTTTGGAATGCTGCGGCCATTGGAGGTTTCTTATAGTGTGCCACCCTCGCGGCATCAATTCCCGCCCGCCTAGATCGTCCCATGCGTCAGACAAATAATCTTTATCGCCAAACCTCTACCCGTCTCGAAGAGACAGCGAACTTCGAAAAGCAGATCGCTCGGCTCGACGATGATATAAGAAAGTTAAGGATCGATTTCGATATTTACTTCAACGGATCGACGAAGCGCCCGCCGCTCGAAGCCCGGGCGAGGTTGGAATCGCAGATAAAGCGAATGCTTGACAATCGCTCTATGAATTTCTCTCAGCGCTACCAAATGAATATGTTGGTGTCTAGGTTTACCTCTTATCGGGAGCTTTGGCGTCGCACGCTGAAGAAAAGGGGTGAAGAACTAATCTAGTTTGCAAGTAAACGATAGAAGCGGGTCTGGCGGCTGGC
>JAQSDP010000473.1:2410-12069 GCA_029945985.1 bacterium
ACCCGCTTCTTATTTTAGGGCTCACCGTTTTGAAGGAGAGGAAAACGGGCTATTTCGTCTAGTTTGCGAACGCGACCTTCTGGACGTTCTCGGCCTGTGGGCCCTTCGGTCCGTTCGTTACTTCAAACTCAACCTCCTGACCCTGGATCAAGGTCTTGTAGCCATCACCGGATATCGAGCTGTAATGAACAAAGATATCCTGCTCGCCAGGCTGCTCGATAAATCCGTAGCCTTTTGCGTTATTGAACCACTTGACCATACCAATAGTCTTAGACATTTCCTGTTTCCTCCAACAACTACAATAAATTCAGATCATCAATCGCTCTCTTCATTCGTCTTGGGCCGGACACGGGTATCCGCGACGGTGCGCAGACCCTGACGCCGACTAGAGACAAACGAAGAATCTTACAATGCAAGATCAATGGGGGTTTATTTTGTGTTGTTTAGCGATTGAACGAGAGCGAATTTACTTTGAATTAACGTCACTGTCAAGCGGTTTTTTCTGCATCGTGTCACTAATTCAGTCAAAAGTCGCTCTTGCCGGCCGGACAAAAGACTAGGCAAGGTCTTTAATGACCTATTTTGTTAAACTACCGATCATGCCAACCGAATACGGCCAAAACGCGCCGTTGTCTTATAACAAGTACTTGAAGGTTCGGGAACTGATCGAGCTTCAGGAAACGCTGTCGGATCCAGCGAGTCACGACGAACTTCTTTTCATAATCATCCACCAAACTTACGAGCTCTGGTTCAAACAGATCCTTCACGAGCTGGACGCGACGGTCAAATGGATCGATGAGGATCGCGTTTTCCGAGCTAACCACAGCCTCCGCGGTGTCGTTTCGATCGAGCGGATCCTTGTCACGCAGATCCACATTCTCGAATCGATGGCTCCGATCGGCTTTCTCGAATTCCGCGACAAGCTGAATCCCGCAAGTGGATTTCAGTCGATGCAGTTTCGCGAGTTGGAGTTTGCGTCCGGGGCTAAGGATGAAAAAATCTTAAAGTCATTCAGCGAAGACCAGTTCGAATTCGAACGGCTTTCGGCTCGCTTCCTAGAACCATCACTGGCCGATGCGTTTTGGGCACTTGTAGGTAGAAATGGGCTCGCAGTAGATTCGTTTGACGAGCGGGTGCGGGCAACCGTGGAGATCCTCACGCATCCGGAGAAATTCGCCGAGATCTACAATATGCAGGATCTATTGATCGAGCACGATGAACTGATAATCTCGTGGCGCTACAACCACATCCAGATGGTCGAGAGAATGCTGGGCATGAAACGCGGTACAGGCGGCTCAGAGGGCGTCGGCTATCTAATGACAACTCTCACCAAGAAATTTTTCCCTGAGCTTTGGGAAGCCCGAACGCACCTTAGAGTTGAGCAGACACAATGACAAAGTCCTCATTCTTACTGATCGTTCTTTTGTCGGCCGTAGCTTCGACGTTCGCTCAGACGGATCTCACGAAAGTCACGATCCTGCACCTCAACGACACGTATCAGTTCACGCCGGCAGACGGCGGTAAACGAGGAGGGCTCGCCCGCGTCTTAACGATCAAGAAACGCGTCCTGCAGGAGAATCCCTACACGTTGACGACGCTTGGCGGCGACACGCTTTCGCCGTCAGTCGAGACGCGGACGTATCGCGGTGCACAGATGATCGATGCATGGAACGCGGTCGGGCTCGATTATGCCGTACTCGGCAACCATGAGTTCGACATCAAGACGAATGAGCTTCTCGACCGAATGAAGGGGTCGAAGTTCACTTGGCTTGGCGCCAATGTGATCGATACGAAGACTGGCAAGACTTTCGGCGGAACGCCGCAATTCGTCATTAGATCGATAGGCGGCGTGAAGGTCGGATTCATCGGGTTCCTCCTACCGGAAACAAAGGAAACATCCTCGATAGAAGGACACATCAGTGTGACAGACTACTGCGAGACTGCTCGCAAACTCGTGCCCGAAATACGCGCCTTGGGAGCGAACGTAGTGATCGGCCTGACGCACCTTTTTATGCATCAGGACAAGAAACTATCCGGCTGTGCGGACTTTGACTTGATCCTAGGCGGACACGAACATACGCTTCTTCAATCCTCCGCGAACGGAACCCCCATCTTCAAGATGTGGGCGGACGCGCGTGAAGTCGGCAGGTTCGACCTCTTCATCGACAAGAAAACCGGAAACCTGCAAAGCATGGATTGGCAAGTCATACCAGTGACTGACGAAATACCTGATGATCCAGAGTTTGCGCCGGTGACAGCTAAGTATAAGGAACTTCTCGACCAGCTCGAGGTCCGCGTGGGTGCGACATCGGTTACCCTGGACGCTTTCTCCAAATCGGTTCGCACTAAAGAAACAGACATCGGCAACTTTATCGCGGACGCTTATCGCAAGGCTGTTGACGCTCAGGTAGGGTTTGTAAATGGCGGGTCAATACGGGCTGACCTCTCCTATAATCCGGGCGTGCTCACGAAACGCGACGTGCTCTCGATGCTTCCGTTCAACAATCCGATAGTGAAGGTCGAGGTGTCAGGCAAGACGTTGATGGACATTCTCGAACATAGTGTCGCCCGCAGCCGCGAAGACAGCGAACCGGGCCGCTTTCCGCAGGTGTCGGGGATCAAGTTCACGTTCGACGCTAACAAACTTCCGGGACAGCGGATCGCTCACGTGACTGTGAATGGCAAGGCCATCGAGTCGAGCGCGAGCTACACTATGGCCACGTCCGACTTTCTCGTATCGCGATCCGGCGACGGCTACACAATGTTCAAGGACGCAAAGATATTGATTGCCGCCGACGCAGCCCCAAAGGATTCCGAAGTTTTTGAGAAAGCGATTAAGGAATCACCAAACGCGACTATCGCCCCCAAAGTTGAAGGACGGATCGTTCGCTTGAATTGAAATTACTGGCTTACGTTCCCGAGCCGGTCCACGCTCTTCACAACTATGGTTTCGATCTTGCGGTCCGCAGACAGCGTTATAGATCGCTCGGCCGCCGGAACTATCGAATAGCTCCACGCGTCTTTGTCCTTTGCGTACACGACGTACCAAAACGCACCGTTCGCAGCAGGCCATGAGGCTCGGACATGATCGGCTGATCTCGCGACCGTGACTTTCGGAGAACGAGGCGAAGACACTTTCATCCATGGCGAAGCAGGGATGATGGCATCGCGTTTATAGACCGCTTCGCGCAGCTTTGCTTGTATCCCGCCCATGTCATTCCTCAGTGATTTGAAGCTGAAATGGATGGCTCCCAGCGTGAGCGGGTCTTTTCGGGTTATCCGTATCTGACCGGCGATCATGTCTGCGTCGTATCCCGGCCTTCCGATACGGTACGTTGCAACGCCAGGCCAAATGTGCCGCTTCTTAGTGTTCTGTTCCTTCCACCAATCTAACAGTACCGGAAAGCTTAGATTCTGTCGGCCTGTCTCCCAGTACAACTGCGGTGCGAGGTAGTCGACCGTTCCGTCCTGTAACCATTTTCGGGCGTCGGCATAGAGTTCCGCATAAGCGTTGAACCCGACGATCTGCCGCTGCGGCATCGGCTGCCAGATACCGAATGGCGAGATCCCGTACATCACCTGTGGCTTGATTCTCTTCACCGCCCGGCCGACTGAAGCGATGAAGTCATTGACATGCGAACGCCGCCAGTCGCCGCGATCGAGCTTGCCACCGGACGCCTTGTATTTCTCCCAGTTCGCGTGGTCCGGGAAGTCGATATTGTTACCTGCCTCGTCCTTCTCTGCGTACGGATAGAAATAATCGTCGAAGTGAACCCCGTCGATGTCATAGCGGCGAACTACGTCGGCGATCACGTTCAAACTGTGTTTTTTCGCTGCTGGGTCCGTCGGATCCAGCCACATGTATCTGCCGTACTGGCGGACAATTCCCCTGTTGCTCTTGGATATGTGGTCGTCCGACATCGTCTTCGCCGAGGGGTGGTAAGCCCGGTACGGATTAAACCACGCGTGCACGAGTATGCCGCGTCGGTGCGCCTCGTTGACGATGAATTCAAGCGGGTCGAACACCTGGCTCTTACCCATTTGCCCGGTCAGATACTCGGACCACGGTTCGAGCTTAGATGAGTAGATCGCGTCCGCCGCTGGCCTTACCTGAAAGATCACTGCGTTCAGCCGCAACGTCTTGACGAGGTCGAGAGATGCGATGAGCTCTGCCTTCTGTTCGTCCATAGGCAGACCTTGCTTTGTAGGGAAGTCGATATTATCGACGGTAGCGATCCATGCTCCCCGAAACTCACGCTCCACCTCTGGCAGCGGTTGAGCGAATAGAGCGCAACTCAAAAAGCCGATGGCAAAGATCATCTTCATACGAACTCTGCAAATACCTCATTCGAAAACAGCATGCCCCGTCGGGTCAGCCGGACGCGCCCCTCTCGAACCTCAACTAGCGCGTTTGATTCGAGGGCTGCGACCTTCTCCGCAAGATCGACCGCGAATTTTGATCGGTGAAGATCAATGTCGATACCTTCGCTGAGACGTAACCCTAGAAATGCGGATTCAGATGCGTAATTTGTCGCTTCTCTGAACACTTCAGCACTACTGAGACTTGCTACCTTCTTTACGTAACTTGCCGTATCGCGATCATTGGCGTATCGTTCGCGACCGTCGAATGAATGAGCCGAAACTCCAAAACCGTAAACTGGATCCATCCGCCAATATTTTGTATTGTGGCGAGATTCGAAGCCCGGCTTAGCAAAGTTAGAGATCTCGTACTGCGGATAACCCACAGCCTCAAGAGTATCGATCATCAACTCGTACATCTCGGCCGCGAGTTCTTCGTCCGGCAGAGGTCGGCGGCCTGAGCGAAGCTGCTCAGCGAGCGGCGTTCCTTCATGGATCTCCAGAAGGTAGAGCGACAAGTGTTCGGGCTCCATCGAGACCGCCTCCTGAAGGTTGCGTCGCCAATCATCGAGAGATTGCCCTGGAAGTCCGGCGATCAGATCGAAGCTGACATTGTTGAACCCCGCCTCTCGAAGCATCCGAAAGGTTTGACGAGCATCATTCGCATCGTGCCCGCGTGCGAGCAGTTTCAGATCCCGTTCATTGAAGGTCTGGACGCCAAAACTCGCTCGGTTCACGCCCAAGCCCCGAAACTCGGCGAGAGACTCGAAGGTAACCGTCGCCGGATTCATCTCCATCGTGATCTCTGTATCGGCAGAAACATCAAATACCTCTCGGGCCTTGACCAATATGGATTTGAGCTGCTGCGACGACAACAACGATGGCGTACCTCCGCCGAAATAGATGGTATCGATCGCAATCTGTGCAGGCCTAAAAGCCCCGATCTCGTTGCGCACAGCCGTCACATACCGCTCAACGGCGTCGCTGCTGCGGAAGACGTCGGTAGCAAAATCGCAATACGAACAACGCGATTTGCAGAACGGAATGTGAATGTATATTCCCGCGGCCACGCTTTTCAATTTAACATTTCTAATCAACCTTACTGCTATTTCCACGGACACGAGGTCTAAGTTCGCATTGCTGGGAGAATGAAGTTCCGACAAACCTTGATTCGGGAAACTGCATCCCATAAGCTTGAAAACATTGTTTGTACATCGAGCTTCGGGGAGGAATATGCAAAAAAGAGTATTAGTGGTTGAAGATATTGAAGATACACGCTCGATGATGCGGCTGATGATCGAAAAGGAAGGAGTTTCCGTAATTGAGGCAGCCGGTGCTTACGAAGCGATCGAGAAGGCCGAGGAATACCAACCCGACCTCATCCTGATGGATATCGGGCTTCCATTGCTCGATGGCCTCTCGACAGCCAGTTTGATCCTAAAAGTGAAAGACCTCGACCGGACGCCTATCGTCGCGGTTACCGGCTACCACGATATCCTGGAACAGGCCACGAAAGCCGGCTGTTGCGATGTGCTCTACAAGCCTGTGGAGCAGGTCGCCCTCGACGACGTCCTGAACAAACACCTACGAGGCAATTGATATAAATCAACTTTCTTACGTTGAGCGCGGTTAGGTTTAGGATTCGAACGAAAGTATCCGTAGTAGATCTTCAGGCACATCAATATCGATCGCGGCTTCGGGTAATGGAATTGTTAAGGCGTGCGACGAATTTCTAATCAATTCCTGGGCACCTATTTTCCCATCGAGTGCGGAGAGGGCGCCAAAGAATCGTGCGGAAAACAGAGCCGGTACTCCGATGTTATCGTTGTACGAAGCTGCAACAAGATCAGTTCGCGATTGGCGGAAGGCGGTAAGAAACGGCCGGAGGCTTTCTGCGGTTACGAAGGGATGATCGCACAGCGAGATCAGGACCGCGTCAGGGCTCGGCTTGGTTGAGATGATCACGCCCATTCCGCGCGCGATCGACGAACCCATACCGACCTGCCAGGAATCGTTAATTACGAAATGAACACCAAGTCCGTAAAGCTCCTGATGCGGTCTTTCCACTTCGGCTCCTAAGACAACGTATACCGGCGAACACCCAGCGCCGATCAGCGCCTCGGCGGCCCTGCGGATCAACGTCTTCCCTTCAAATTCGACCAGCTGCTTAGGCCTTCCCAGGCGAGATGAACCGCCCGCGGCGAGCAGCAGCCCCGCAATCATTGGCTCGCTATTTCCGGTCATAGATAGGTGCTTGACGGTCACGCAGTGGGCCTCCGTTTCGATTCTTCAGCACACTAAGGATTTCCGCGACGACCGATACGGCAATCGCCTCGGGGGTCTCCCCGCCGATGTCAAGGCCGGCCGGAGCACGCAGCCGCGACAGTTCGTCCTCCGTAAAGGGAACGCCGAGTTCGCTCATCATCTGCTCCGTCCTTCTTTTCGGCCCGAGCGCCCCTGCGTAAAACGCCTTCGATCTGAGTGCTCCCGGCAACAACGCTTTGTCTCGATCGTAATTGTGATTCATCAGCACGAACGCGGTCAGATCGTCTACATCCCACTTGGGTGCAACTTCGCGGTCGAGACCCACGAGTGCGTCGCATTTCGGAAACCTCTCTTCGGTCAAGAACGCCGACCGGTGATCACAGACATTCACTTCCCATCCGAGTCCGTGCGCGACCTCGGAAAGGGGAACAGCGTCGACTCCCGCTCCGAAAATGTATAGTTGTACCGGAGGGCTAATTCGTTCAAAAGCCAGCTCTACAAAGGAGTTCGCAACTTGATAGGTGGCCGACTCATAGTTAGACCGAGACTCGGCGAACGTCCGGAGATCATCGACCAAGGACGGTAGCTCTGCAACAGTCTCACCATAGCTGATTCGCGCACCGATCGGAAGGGAATCGATCTCTGATCGGATAACGACGGCACCGCAGACCGCTTCCCGTTTCCGATACACCGAACGGATCGCCGCGATATTATCGCTGTCGGCGCCCACCGCTTCCATCAAGATCCGCATTACGCCGCGGCAGCCCATGTTCAGGCCGAAGACGGAGTTCTCGTCGGCTGTCGTGTCGTAAGTGAAAACCTCAGCTACGCCCGTTGCCAGCACACGCTGCGCACGCTCCATTACGTCGGCTTCAAGGCACCCACCTGATACAGTTCCCGTTGCCTCACCGTTCGACTTGATCAGCATCCGGGCACCCGGCAATCGATAGCCCGATCCCTTCAGATCAACTACTGTCGCAAGCACCGCCTTCTCTCCGTGGGCGAGGCCCGCCACCTGTTTCAATATTTGTCGTATTTCCTTCATTCTCTTTCGTTCATTCTATATTGTCGTGAATTTAGTGTCTTTCAGACCTGAAGAGGAATTCCGGATAAAAACCCTTCTACATTGAATCGTGTCAATCAATCGTCCAGAATAGAAAGGTATGATCAAGGAAGGAAACAAGGCTCCGGACTTCACGGCGAAGGACCAGGACGGCAACAAGGTCAAGCTTTCCGATTACAAGGGCAAGCGCGTAGTGCTTTACTTTTATCCAAAGGACGATACGCCCGGCTGTACAAAGGAAGCATGCTCGTTCCGCGACGCGGATTCGGTGTACGCGGCAAAAGGCATCAAGGTATTCGGCGTCTCGATCGACGACGAAAAATCACACCAGAAGTTCATCTCTAAATACCAATTGCCCTTCGATCTGCTCGCGGACACTGATAAGAAGATCGTAGAAAAATACGGCGTGTGGGGCGAGAAGAGTATGTACGGCCGCAAGTACATGGGCACTTTCCGCAAGACCTTCTTGATCGGCGAGGACGGCAAGATCGTCAGGATATTCGAAAAGGTTGATGTGTCGAAGCACGCCGACGAGGTCCTGAAGGCGTTCGGAGAGGCCTAATAATGAAAAAATTCTACTCGTTTGCCCTATTCGCAATTTCGGCATTCGTCGCGGCTTGTGCCGGAGGCGGGAATACAAATGTAGCCGTCAAGCCGGCATCGACGCCTATCGTCGTTAATGCAAACCTCCATCAGGACGACGGTCACGACGCTCCGCGGATCTCGCTGGCGGACGCCAAGAAGCATTTCGACGACAAAACTGCGGTCTTCATCGACACGCATCCGGCGAATCAGTTCGAACTCGAACACATTTCCGGCGCTATTAACGTCCAGGCAAATACGATCAAACAGAATCTAGACAAGATACCTAAAGGCAAGAAGATAATTGCCTACTGCTCCTGAGGGGCCGAACACACCAGTGCCAGTTTGGTATCTGAATTACACAAAGCAGGAATAACTAACTCATTCGCTCTCCTCGGCGGAACTCGAGCCTGGCGTGACGCCGGCTACCCGATGGAGAAGAAAAAATAGACCATCTGTGAGCACTCCCGTTAAACTGCTACTCGGATTTGTCGCACTCGTCGCGCTAGTCGCTCCAGCCTTTACGGTTGTCGGATTTCTATACTTGGGTCTTTACCATCCGGATGCCTTCTTCGGTTGGATAATGCGCAACGAACTACTCGTCACCATTATCACTCTTGGCGTGATGGTTGTCTCTTACGGTCCGACCCTCCTTTATATTATCCTTGCGGGAATGAATCCTGGCCTCCGAGATCGAAAGCCGGCTTGGATTCTGCTTATCCTATTCCTAAGTTTCTTGGGTATCCCACTTTACTGGTATTTCTTTATTTGGCAGGAAGCTGACTACGCCCCGTAGGAGAGAAGCTCATCACAGATCCGACCCGCCGCTTTGCCATCCCAGAGCGGCGGGATGTTTTTTGAGGTCGGAGTCGTTGCTTCGAGCAAGTCGAAGGCGGCTCGTTTAAGGCTGATGGGATCTTTGACGAGTTGGTTTGTTCCGATCTCGATCGTGACCGGCCGCTCGGTATTTTCGCGGATCGTCAGGCACGGAATGCCGAGAGACGTTGTCTCTTCCTGCAGCCCGCCCGAGTCGGTCATTACGAACTTGGCCTGCGAATAGAGCTCAAGAAAATCGAGATATCCGAGCGGATCGACGAGCCGCAGGCCCGAAAGATCGATCGCGTGACTCAGATCGTACTGTTCTATCTTCGCTCGCGTTCGAGGATGAACAGGAAAGATGATCGGAAGCCGTTCGGAGATTTCGATGAGTGCTTGGACAAGTGGATCGAGCTTATCCCGCGAATCGACATTGGACGGCCGGTGAAGTGTCAAAACCGCGAACTCGTTCGGTCTCAATCCAAGCTCGCTGAGAACGTCCGACTGCTTCGCCCGCACGAGATTTTGCACGAGCGAGTCGATCATCACGTTCCCGACAAATCTGATCTTCTCT
>JAQSDP010000474.1 GCA_029945985.1 bacterium
TATTTCCTTCATGCAGAACGTAATATATCTAATTCGCATGCGGAGAGGTGCGAGAGTGGTTGAATCGGGCAGTCTCGAAAATTGCTGTACCCTAACGGGTACCGTGGGTTCGAATCCCACCCTCTCCGCCATCGAAAGTTTTAGTTATTTGATATCTTGATGTATTCACTCCCTCGCCATTTTTAGTTTGCTGACAGTATAACCTCAGGAGGAAACTAGATGCCTTTGAGTAGAAAGGTCACGGCGGAGTTTCTCGGAACTCTTTGGCTGGTCTTGGGTGGATGCGGAAGTGCGGTTCTAGCGACGGCTTACCCGACGCTGGGAATCGGATTTGCGGGAGTTTCGCTCGCTTTCGGATTGACGGTGCTGACGGCCGCGTATGCTCTCGGGCACATATCCGGAGGGCATTTCAATCCGGCGGTATCGCTTGGATTGTGGGCTGGGAAGCGGTTTCCTGCCAGCGAACTTTTGCCTTATATCATCGCGCAATTGCTTGGGGCGATCGCGGCGGCGGGCATTCTGTACTTGATCGCGAATGGGAAAGAGGGGTTTGATCTAGCGGCGAGCGGGCTTGCCTCGAATGGATACGGAGATCATTCGCCGGGCAAGTACACGGTATTGGCTGCATTCATCGCGGAAGTCGTGCTGACCTTCTTCTTCCTGATCGTCATTCTCGGGTCGACTAACAAGAACGCACCGGCGGGATTCGCTCCGATCGCGATCGGCCTTTGCTTGACGCTGATCCATTTGATCTCGATCCCGGTGACGAACACGTCGGTCAACCCGGCACGCAGTACGGGCCCTGCGTTGGTGGTAATGTTCGGAGGGGCAAGCTGGGCGGTCGGACAGCTTTGGCTCTTCTGGATCGCTCCGATCCTCGGAGCTTTGCTCGCAGGTTTTGTGCATTTATGGCTCTCTGGTGAGGATGTAGGGGCCACTCCGCCGCCTCCGCCGGTCGCGGAAAAGGCAGCGGAAAACAACTAAATATCGGTTCTAGGAAAGGTGCAGGAGCGGTTGAACTGGCAGCACTGGAAATGCTGTGAACCTCAAAAGGGTTCCGTGGGTTCGAATCCCACCCTTTCCGCCATCGACGAAAGGAGAAAGGATAAAGGATAAGGGAGAAAGTGAGATCCCGATTTTTTATCCTTTCTCTTTGTTTATGAGTGATCTAAAGGTTAGGACTAAAGATTTCGCAGTTCGCATCATCCGGCTCTTTGCGGCGTTACCGAAGACAACGGAAGCTCAGGTAGTCGGGAAGCAGTTTCTACGCACCGGTACATCGGTCGGCGCTCAATATCGCGAAGCGCAACACGCGAAATCTGACGCCGATTTCATCAGTAAAGTGGAAGGGTCGCTCCAGGAACTCGAAGAAACCTCATACTGGCTCGAACTACTCGAAGAAATGCAGTTATTTAATGGCGAAAAGCTGAGACCTATCCAACAGGAAACCAAGGAATTGACCGCGATCTTCGTATCGATCGCCAAGAAAGTGAAGGCTCGAAAAGACTGATCGGCTTTCCGGACTTTATCCTTTCGCCTTTATCCTTTATCCTTGACAGTGGCTTCAGGCTCCGCACAAGGTTTGAGTTGTGAACCCCGCTAGGCCGGGAACGGAGCAACGGCAGCAATTTCAGTCTGTGTTGCGATCAAGTCTGGAGCCGCAATTTCTTTCAAGCCCGCTGGCTAATGTCGGCGGGCTTTTTGCTTTGCCTGGCTTGAAAACTCGTTTGCACCCTCAGCCGCACGGATGGATCGGGCTGTTGCACGCGCAAACGGGCAGGTTGCAAGGCGAGATTGTAGGCTTGCACCGCGCTTTTTTGGCGACGTCCGCCTCTGCAACCCACTGAATAAGCATGGCGGCACGGTGCGTGTACGCAGAGGCTGATCATGCATGCCGGTGAGGTGTGGTGTCGTAAGCGAAGAAGGCTGACAACGCATCAGAATGCTTGATCGGAAACAGCATGGCAGCCCGCCACCGCTTCAGGGAGCTCTCCGGGTTTGACCACCCGCGACCGCAGGTGGTCCCGACATACGCAATCCGGTCCGGTTAGATTTCTCGCGATTTCTTCAATATACCTAAGTAGCCCTCGTACTGGGCTTCCAATCGGCAATAGATATTTCAAAGGTTGCGAAACCTGGCCCGTCGGTACTACCAGCGGTAGCGGTGGGTTGTGGGTTTAGAGCGGACTGAGTTAAAGGGATCAGCCGGCAACCTTAAACCACCCGCTACCGCAGGTGGTACCGACGGTTGCGGAAAAATGGCGTTCGATGCTGAATTTCCGCCAACTTAATTTAGGACGTGCTCCGCCCCAAGCGAGCGTAAGCTTCCACCCTGAAGGGCATCTTCCGTTACCTTTAGCGCAACCCTTCTCTCAAACCGAGCGGATATCTGCGGCGATCCTTGGATGACTCCCGGGTGATCTCTTTTTGAGTTCCCCAAGCGATTCCCGGATAACGGTGTAAGACGTTTTCAAAAACAGCGAAGTAATTATCAGCCCGACGGCAATGTCGGGCCAGAGAGTTCCGGTGATCGCCACAAGTCCGGCGGCGACAAGGACACTGCAATTGGCAATAATGTCGTTTCGCGAGCACAGCCACGTCGAACGCATGTTTACATCGTCCGCACGGTGACGCGTCAAAAGATAAAGACAGAATCCGTTTGCCGCGAGGGCGACCGCTCCCATTATTCCAATTAGTTCCGCTTCGGGAACAGAGCCGTAAAGTATTCTATAAACGCTTTGCACAAGAGTTGCGACGCCGAACAGGGCCATTACGCCGCCCTTTAATAGAGCCGACGCCGCACGCCAACGCATACTTTTCGTCACGACGTACAGACTGAATCCATAGACAAGCGCATCGCCGAGCATATCCAGCGAATCTGCCTGCAAAGCGACCGAGCCCGCGATCAGCCCGACCGTAAGCTCCGCCACGAACATCGCCGCATTCACAGCAAGAACTATCCAAAGCACACGCGACTGGCTCGCCCGCAGATCTTCGAGTTCACACGCCTTTTCTTCACAACAACCAGCCATGGCTATACTTTACATCATTCGAAACGGTCGCCCTCAGGTTGCGGAGTCGTGCGGTCCTTTGGTTGAGCCATCGCTCGATCATACCTTTCGGAAATGAGCGTAAAGGAAACTCTGCACCGTACCGAAAGGCGTCTCGTGACTGTCGCGGAAACTGCCAAGCAATTCGAAATCGGGCCCCAGCGTTCCGCTCAGTTTTTCAATACCGTAGCGCTCCACTTCCAGTCCGCTGCATTTCAGCGGCCCGTCGTCAGCGAAGGTAGCGATAATGAGATGTCCGCCCGGCTTCAACGCCCTTCTGAGATTGTTTAGGTATAATTCGCGGTCGTGCGGCTCCGTGAGAAAATGGAATACCGCCCTGTCATGCCAAAGATCGTATTCATTTGCCGGTAACGCAACCTGCGTTATATCTCCGACGACTCAGGTTGCGGCCTTCGCACTATCTCCCAGCCGCGTTTCCGTTTCTTCCAATGCCGCGGCGGAGATGTCCAGCACCGTCAAGTTCGTGAAGCCGAGCGCGATCAGATCGTCAACGAGGGTTGATGCACCGCCGCCCACGTCGATGATCGAAGCATCCAGCGAAAGATTTGCAGATGCGATCAGGTCAAGCGACGGTTCCAAGTGCTCCCGAAACCAACTGACTTCAGTGACGGCTTTTTTCGTGTAGATGTCTTCCCAGTGATCCTTTCGTTCTATGATGTTTTCGTCTCCAGCCTAGTCAAAGGACAACCTGGCCTGGTCGTCGCCTTCAGCCTGAACCTTCGCCGCCTGCTTATAGGTTCCAATATTCGGCGGCGTTGGACTGATCAGCTTTTCAGGTTCTTTCATTGGAGAGAATGAGAGATCAGATCTATTTGCTCCAGTTCTTGCGCATCCCTTCGCGAAACTGGCGAGTTGCTTCGCTTCCACCGCGTGCGTAGGCCTGACCATGCAATCTGCAACACGAAGTACAATATGAATTAAGCTGCTTTCCGCCGTATTCGAACTCTTCCACCGGAAAACTAACGCCGCAAATAGAACACAATTTTGCCGACCCACTTTCGATTTGGGTCACCTTCGCACGGGAAGCTCTTGGGCGTTCTTCGAGGCCGAGTCGCTGAAGTATCGAAGCTACTTCGTCCGCAGTTTTCATGTGGTCAAACCTAATTACTCGAACCGGCCGGTTGACTTCAACTTTTCCGACGGCAGTTGGAGGACCATTGTAGATGATCTCGTAGCCGGGTTTTGAACAATAGACGATCATGCACAACAGCACATCCGGCAGCGAGTTCTCCTTTAGGGTAAGAAAAGTTCCACGACGATATTTCTTAACACGGCCTTCCGACCAAGCCTTCACCTGAACCTTGTGCTCACGGCCATCGACAAACCAAGTACCGTCTACGTCCCGGCTGCCTCGGGGAGCCTTGGTCATTCCGAATTCGACTTCGGCGATTACCTCGGCCGCCATTCCGATGACGTTGCTGTCGTACTCGCCGAGCTTGAAAGCTCGAACGACTAGATCAAGTGCTTCGGCGATGCGCTCACTCATCGTAGCTCCCGAACCTTCGTGCCTATTTCGCCGCCTTTTCTAACTTCGTTCCGTCGGAGAAGTGGATAGAAATTGGATTGAATGCAAATTTCATTTTATCGGGTCGAACATCACGAAACTTTGTGTCGGACGCAATAAACTCGTTGTAGTTTAGCGATCCTGACCAGTTCTTCGTTTGCCCTGCCTTTATCGTTTCATTGTCATAACTCAAATTTGTGGATTTTATCGAATCGCCGAACATGTCCGTAAATACAGCCTCTCCTTTGAAACCTGTGATGTCTTTCGCACCGTTGTTGGTAAACCTAAAGTCGACCGTGACAGTATCCATATAGGTTCCCCGCTCATAGCCCGTCTGCTTTCACGTGCTCTTTTCCTACAAATTCTACACGTAATGCCTTCTGCATTGCCGTAACCGAGGCGTCCGGGAAAACAGTCTCTTTGACAGTGTTGGTTGCTTTCTGGATGGTTTGGGAATTAGAGGCAATGTTCAGCGCGATAAGTCCCGCGGCGACGACTACAATTAGCGAAATTATTCCGGCGAGCACCTTGGTGTCCTCAAGGAGGTCAGAAATCGACCGCATCACGCCCGAAGACCTGCTTACCGCAGATTCCTGCTTCATCAGTCCGGCCGCGATTACCACGATAGACCCGATTATTAATATTGCCCATCCCCATTGAAGCTGAACCGAGCCAATAAGGGTTTCACCCAAACCACCAAATAGACCTCCACCTCCTTGATTTTGAAGGGCCGATCGAGCCTGCGATATTCGATACTGGAAGCTCACGAACGTGAAAATCAACATCGCCAACGATAAGCCGCCAGTGACTACCAGGCCTCGATACCGCCCGCCCAGAATCAATACAACTGAGACGAGAGAAAAAGCCAAAACAACAACGCCATCCCCGGATCCGTTTTGGAAATAATTCATGTTGCCCAAAAATGGCAGGCTGAAAATGGGCGTAAAGACCCCGATGAACATGATGGTTGAGCCTATGAGGCCCACAACAAAGGGCTTGTTAGTTGATCCTTGCGTAGCAACGTATTGATCGGTGAACTCTCGAACGTCGGTGTCGTTCGAAGAATCGTCCAGAGTCGTAGCACATCTTCTGCACTTAACTTCGTGAATCGAATTTTCGTAGCCGCACCGTTTGCAAGTTATCGTAAGCATGTGGTTCTCCTTTGTTGGCTCCATGAATTGTCGAAGTCAAATCCGACCTGATTGGTAGAGCCAAAGTTGCTTTCCCCGCCAGCTTGAATGTTATTGAAGCGTAACGATTGACTCCTTTTGTTTTGTCCGAGTTAACGAACTATTTGCTGCCATTGGCCGATCCTTTGAAAATCGCCTCTTCAGGGTTCTTAATTGCCGACAAAATGTTTTCTGCCACCTTTTCTATCAATTTATTACCCCAAAATGGATCGGTCATATCATAGTAGATGACCCTGATGTGTTGGAGATCGAATGGGACGTCATCTTCTCTCGCGGAAACGAGTACTACCGGCTTGTTCATTGCATGAGCTAATCCCAACTCATAAAAGACGTTGGGATTTCGCGTTGTGAGCTCTGCAACAAGAACGGTAGCTGCGTTTATTCCACTCCAAACTTGATCCATGATTTTTCCCGTTGCGAAGATTTCGGCATCAGCGCGCACTGGGTTCAATCCAGCTTTCTCGATCGCGGGCTTGTAAATTTTATCGTAGTAGTCGCCGAGAGGCGCTGCAAAAGGTTGCATGACGAAGCATGAGGCATCGGCTCCGATATTCGTCGCCTTTTCAAGCTTTTTTAAGCGGTCAGACTGTGGGGCAGCGATAGCGTCCCCGCTCGAAACATCGATTACACGAAGCTTCTCGCCATGTTTCGAGACTAACTCTGCAGTTTCAAGGGACTCTAGGAAAACTTGCTTGAACTCTAGAAAGCTTTCCCCAGGAATCTTATACGTTTCAACGACTGTATTCTTTAAGAACTGATCGTCGGGAAGATTCTCGCCCCGATAATGTTGATAAACCTCTGAAATATCCGGAGCATTCATGACGGCTTGTCTATAACCGTCAATCGTGTCGTTGGGCGATTGCGGTCGCAAGATTTTCTTCGCTAACTCAGACGGCCTAATATGTCCCGCTTCTGGTTGTTCGAGAAGTCCATATTTAACCGCGGAACTTATCTCAACGCTGAATGGGCCCGCAGGACTGCCAAGACCGAGAAATCTAGCAGCATCCGCACGTTTGCAAGATTTTCCGGCGTTCTGTTCAAGAATTGCTTCTGGGATCCGCATCGCCTTCGAGACCGAGTGCCGAGGGAACTTTGCAGTACTCGCCGGCGAGCGTTTCGGAGCGGAGCCCGAAGCCTTCTTCGGGGAATGACTAGTTTTCTTAGTTGCCATACGTGTTACCGTCCTTTGTTTTGGTCGAAGATAAGCTGTCACAACTAATCCGATGAAGTTCCTTCAAACGGACAGCCATCATTACGAGATAGGCCATCATCTGATTTTGCCCGATGAACTGGCGAAAGCTCTCGATCATTCGCCCGACCTGATCGGGATGATTTATTAGCTCGTTGTAGGTCTGCTCGGCCTGAAGATTCCAGTGCCAGGTGTCTTCGAACGCGGTTATCTGCGACTCGGACTCCGTGCCCGCTTCGTTCCTGAAAAGTACGTTGTAATTTCGGTTGGAATTGAACGGCGGGTCGAGATAGATCAGGTCGACGGACTCATCCTTGATGTAGTCCCGCAAAATGTACAGATTGTCGCCGTAGTAAAGGGTGTTCATAGCGAGAGATCAGAGGCAGAAACACGACCGGTAGGGAGTGTGCCCGTTTGCGTGTCGGTCGGCTCGCACATTGGTAAAGAGACACCCTTGCTACCGCGCGGGTTTCCGCCTTTGCGCAAGATGTTCAGATTGTCGCCGTAGTAAAGGGTGTTCATGGGAAAAAGGTGAGGCAAATGTAGCATGAATCAGTGAACAGTGAATAGTGAATAGTGAATAGTGGCTGAGTTCTGACTGGGAGAGGGAAAGGTTGCGGTGGTGTTGCGTGTGTGGTACATTCTACAGTCCGCAGGACAGACTGCGAGGCTGTGAATTATGATCGACCAGTTGAAGAGATTTGAAGGAAGTGCGAACGGGCGGTATAGCGACCAGGTGCGGATCACGCTTTCGCCGCGGAAGTATTTTGCGATGAACGGAGTCGCGTATAAGGCGTTGGGGTCGCCCGCGGCGGTCGAGTTCTATTTTGACGAACACTCGAAAAAGATCGGCCTTCGCCGCTGCGATCCTTCGAAGAAGTTTGCGTTCAGGGTGAAGCAGGAAAAGGGCAAGGACCACTATTTGATCTACGCCGGCGCCTTCTGTACGCATTTCGCCATCACTACGAAACGCACGGTTTTGTTCGAAAGCCCCGAACAAAAGCCCGACCATATGCTGATCGTTGATATGTCTCGCACCACGCGGATAAGTCGCGGATCGCGATGAACGCTTATACTGATTCGACTCGAATGGCGGCGATCGTATTTCGTTTATGATCGCAGCCGACGTCGGGCGGACATCGAGCGATAGTTACGCGGACTACAAGTTGCCCGTGGTCGAGTTTGCGTATGACGGTTTCGGGCAGTTCTAAATCTACCCGACCGTTTGCAGGTAGATCTATCTTGCTCAACTCGACCGAGTTGAGGGTCACGGGGACCTGGTGAATGGGTAATCAGGTGCGCTCGAACGTGATCGGCATCTCGTGTTCGAGCTCGAAGGTGTAGATGGCCATCGCCTGAACTTATAGCTTAAAACGGCTTTTCAGACAAGTTAAACAGTGGGCGGCGAACCGGACAGGTCGCGGGCGATGGAGCGGACGATCATCGATCGGATCGTTCGTCGAGCTAGTTCGGCCGTCCCGTTAGGAAATCGCGAGTTGCCGTCGTAAACGACACTGCCGCCGCCGGACCTTACACCGACACGCCAGCGAAAATTGACGTTCATCGAAGAGATCGAACCGTCGGCTCGCATTCTGCGGAATGCATCGTCGAAGGAACTATCGAACGGGTGTATGACAACGCCTTCGCGTGTGTAGTTCGAGACCTGATAATCGGCCTTAACATCTGCGAGCCGAGCCACACGGACAGCCTGCCCTTCATCCAAAGAGATATTCATAGACATTCCTTCCCGTTCTGTCAGCAGTAATGCTTCTCTTAAGAGACTCCGCGAAATACGCGGACAGGAGTCCAGCGTCTTTGCCGACGAACAGCTAGTAACGATTTTGATTTGACGGAGTAAAAGTAGTAATAGAGCAGGAGTTCCAGTCTTAATACATAGCTCAGAATAGGAGGACGTCTTTGTGGAGCGGTCTCATCTGCTATTTCGCGTTTTATAGGACAAGGTGCGAAAATCAAGGTTTATAAGACGCCTGCTTCTGCCGGGCTGGAACGCCTTTGAATGCCTGAGATAAACCTGGAAAAGCTTTTCGCCGGCGATACGCGAACTGTCGCTCGTGCGATCACTAAGGTCGAAAACGGAACGGCTGGTGCGGCCGAATTGATGAGGGCTGTTTTTCCGCAGACCGGCAAAGCAACCGTCATCGGGATCACGGGCTCGCCCGGCGCGGGCAAATCCTCGCTCGTAGACAAGTTGGCCCTTCACTACAAGGAAAAGGGTGAGCGGATCGGGATAGTCTGCATCGACCCGTCGAGCCCGTTCTCGGGGGGAGCGATCCTCGGCGACCGGATCCGCATGGCGACCCTCGGGCTGGATAAGAACGTGTTTATCCGCTCGATGGCGACCCGCGGAAATTTAGGTGGATTGTCTCGGGCGACCGTAGACGCCGTGGCGGTATTGGACGCCGCCGGGTTCGACAAGGTGATCGTCGAAACGGTCGGGGTGGGCCAGGACGAGGTCGAGATCGTGAAGGCGGCGGACGTTTCTGTGGTCGTGCTCGTGCCCGGGATGGGTGACGACATTCAGGCGATCAAGGCCGGAATAATGGAGATCGGTGACGTTTTCGTGATCAATAAAGCTGATCGCGAAGGTGTCCTGAGGATCCAGAAGGAGCTCGAAGCCCTGCTCTCGCTCGCCCATCGGCCGGATATGTGGAATCCACCGATAGTTCGGACTATTGCAACGGAGAACAAGGGCATCGAGGACCTCGCGACTGCCATCGAAAGCTATTCGGATTACGATTCGGAGGCGGCGGACGCTTCACGAGAAAGGAAGATCGCCATCGCTCGTTGGCGGCTCACAGAACTGCTAAGGGAGGCTCTTTTGGAACGGCTGCTGGCGAAAAATGGTTCGGAAGGTAATCTCGACCGTCTGGCGCGGCAGATCGCCGACAAGCAGACGGATCCGTATTCTGCGGTCGATGAGTTACTCAACGCCGGATAATCAATGAAAATCAACCACCTAGGCATCGCGACGAAGGAAATTGCCGGAGCGCTGGAATTCTGGCAAGACGCTCTCGGATTGGAGAACGTGCATACCGAGGTGGTCGAGGATCAGAAGGTGCGAGTGGCTATGCTGCCGATCGGCGAAAGCCGGATCGAGTTGCTTGAGCCGACCAGCGAGGATTCGCCGATCAGCAAGTTTCTCGAGAAACGCGGCGGGGGCATACATCACATCGCGGTGGAGGTTGATGACATCGAGGCGTCGCTGGCTAAACTGAAGGAAAAAGGTATGCGTCTGATCGACGAATCACCGAGGATCGGCGCTGAAGGGTGCCTTGTTGCATTCGTCCATCCTTCTTCAGCCAACGGAGTTCTGCTGGAACTCGTCCAAACAATTGCCGATGAATAGGTTTAGTAAGGTGAGTTTGATATCATTTTTGTTTGACTTTTTAACGGCCGGCATAAGTTTTAGATAGAGAGGAATTTGAATTTTGAGTAGCTTAACAAAAGGTTTGATCTTATTGGGCGTGATCCTTGCGATCGGCGCCGGGCTTGTTTTTTGGAAGAGTAAGGTCGGCCACGCCGGCGGAACATTCAGCAGCATTTCGAAGGGGGAAGTAGAAATGCTTCTGGCCGACGTTGCAAAGTCCAACCCGATGGTATTGAAGAGGTTCAAGGAAGATCCGACCGTCAAGAAGGAACAGCTGAACAACCTGAAGGAGCTGCTTGCATTCGCGAGCCAAGCTCAGAAGGAAGGCCTGGCAAACGAATCACCTAACAAGGAAGAACTTCAGAACATCCGCAAAGAGATCACGGCTGTAACTTACGACCGCGAGATCAACAAGGACAAGGGCCCGATGCCGCCGTTCGGATTCATCACCGAAGATCAGGTCAAAGCATTCTGGGGCGAGGGCGAACAGCCTGCCAAGGGATTCTTCGACAATCTTAAGGACAAGATCGGCCTCGGGGCGAAGGATCACGAGGTCGAATTCAAGAAGTTCCTTGATTCAAAGGTAGCTATCCTCAAGCGTGACAATCCGCAGATGGCGGATCGCGAGATCTCGGACGAAGAGCGTACACAGGCACGTGAATTCTTCGCGAAGATCGGTATATACAATGATGAGTACGCCGCTAAGGCAGACTCGGGAGCGATCTCAAAGGAAGTGCAGGACAAGATCGAGCTTCAGGTAAAGCTGCAGCAGGCTCAGTTCCTGGCGCGTCTATACGCCGAGAAGATGCCGGAGAAGATAAAGGTTACGGACGAGGATATTGCGAAATATCTAGCCGAGCATCCTGATCTCGATCCGGCCGCAAAGAAAGCGAAGGCTGAAGAGATCTTGAATCGTGTCAAAGGCGGGGAAGATTTTGCCGCGGTCGCAAAAGAAACCTCTGAGGATCCGGGCAGCAAGGATAAGGGCGGACTATATGAAGACGTCCGAATGGGCCAGATGGTGAAACCGTTCGAAGATGCGGCAATGTCTGTCCAGCCCGGGGAGATCGTCCCGACGCTTGTCGAGACGGACTTCGGTTATCACATCATCAAGCTCGAGTCAAAGAACGCAGCACCGGCGGAGCCCGCGAAAGATGCCGCACCGACCGCTCCGGGAGCACCTCCGGCTGAGGGCGGCGCAACATATAACGCTCGTCACATTTTGATCTCGACGGGCGTTAAGGACCCCGAGAATCCGATGGGCCGCGAAGAGCCGGTCAAGCGTTTTGTCACTCGTAAGCTCGAAGAGGAACGGCAGAAAAAGCTGATCGAAGATATCGTCGCGGCAAATAATGTCACAGTTCCGGACGACTTCGACGTTCCTGAGGTTAGCGACGCTCAGATCGAGGAATCGATGAAACAGCGTCAGCAGCAAATGCAGATGCCGGAAGGCATGGAAGAGGAAGAAGGCCCGGCGGCCGCGAATACTGCTCCGAAAAAGCCGGCAGCGGCTCCGAAGAAGAACTAATGCTATTAGGCGATCACCGTGTCGAGATAATCCCCGACACGGAATTCAGATTAGACGGAGGGGCGATGTTCGGAGTCGTCCCTCGCGTCGTTTGGGAGAGGGTCTCGCCGCCCGACGAAAAGAACCGCATCCGGATGAACATGAACTGCGTGTTCATTGATA
>JAQSDP010000475.1 GCA_029945985.1 bacterium
CCGATGTCGATCAGATCTATATGAGCTTCGTCCAGATGACGACCGGACGCGGCGGATGGCCGATGAACGTCTTCATCACGCCGGACAAGCGGCCGTTTTTTGGCGGTACCTATTTTCCGCCGACGCAGCGTTACAACATGCCGTCGTGGCCGCAGGTGCTGATGAGCCTGGCGGAGGCCTGGGATACGAAACGCGACGAACTGCTTCATTCCGCCGATGAGATCGTCGGCGAGCTGCGTCGGATGTCGTTGACGGAGCTTGCGGGCGGTATCGATGAGTCGTTGAGCGAGCATGCGTACAAGGCGTTCGTGAAATCATTCGACGCGAAAAACGGCGGGTTCGGCGGCGCACCGAAATTTCCGGCGGCGATGGCGATGGAGTTTCTATTGCGCTATTGGAAACGGACCGGCGACAGCGGAGCGCTTGAGATGGTGCGAAAGACCGCGGAGACGATGGCCAAAGGCGGCCTCTACGACCAGCTCGGCGGCGGGTTTCATCGCTATGCAGTTGACGCGATCTGGCTCGTGCCGCACTTCGAGAAGATGCTTTACGACAATGCTCAGTTGATAGGAGTCTTCCTTCATCTGTTCCAGGTGGCTAGGGCCGATGAGAAGAGCGGCGGCAATCCCGCCTTTCGAACTGAGAATGGCAATGCAGATTCCGCATTCTTTAAACGAATAGCCGTTGAGACGCTGGAGTACGTGCGGCGTGAGATGACCGACGCGAGCGGGGCGTTCTATTCGACTCAGGATGCGGACAGCGAAGGTCATGAAGGTAAGTTCTTCGTTTGGACGCCGGAGGAGATCGCGGAGGTGCTTGGTGCGGAAGATACCGCCGAGTTCTGTGCGTTTTATGACGTGACCGCCGAAGGGAATTTTGAGGGCAGTAACATTCTCAATATTCGAGGCGGATCGGCAGGGGATCTTGGAACCGGAAACTCGGAACTGAAAACTGATAACCGAAGCAAAATTGGCGCCAGTTTCGAGTCATCAGTTTCGAGTTTTCAGTCTTTGAGAGACAAGCTTTTCGCCGCCCGCGAGGCCCGCGTGAAGCCGTTTCGGGATGAGAAGGTGTTGACTGCGTGGAATGGATTGATGCTTGCGGCGTTTGCCGAGGCTGCGTCGGTTTTGGATGAGCCGGCGTATCTGGAAGTGGCGAAGAAGAATGCGGATTTCCAATTGAAGGCGATGGTTGTAGATGGTCGGATACTCCGGACATGGAAAGACGGCAAGGCGAAGTTGAATGGGTACATTGAGGACTATGCGAATCTGGCGGATGGGTTGATCGAGCTTTATCAGGTGTCGGGTGAGGCGAATTATCTGCATTCGGCGCGGGAATTGGCGGACGCATTGATCACTGAGTTTTGGGATGAAGAGAACGGCGGATTCTTCTTTACGTCGAACGATCACGAGGAGTTGATCGTTCGCAACAAGGATTTCTTTGATAACGCTACACCCTCAGGGAATTCGGTCGCCGCTGACGTGTTATTGAAGTTGGCGAAACTTTACGGGGAAGAAAAGTACGAGCGGTTTGCGACGACCGTACTCCGTTTGGCCGCTTCGCAGATCCGACGGTTCCCGAGCGGCTTCGGCAGGACGTTGCAGGCGATAGAGTTTCGGCTCGCGGACGTGAAGGAGATCGCGATCGTTAGCGGTGATGGAAGTGAGATCGAGCGCGAGATTTGGTCGGAGTATCGGCCGTTCAAGGTGGTCGCGTCGGGTGGTGATGTTCCGCTGCTTGAGGGGCGGATGTCGGTTGATCGGAAGGCAACGGTTTATGTCTGCGAGAATTTCGTTTGCAAGCGGCCAGTGACGGGGGTTGAGGAGTTGAGGGAGTTGTTGAGTGCACAAGCCCGCGCGTGAGCAAGGGCGTAACACTCAAGTTGAAAGTATCGCCCTTGCTTGCGCGCGGGCCTGAGCAAAAAAGCACCTTGCCGGAGCAAGGTGCTTTTTCCTTTTCGATATTGCTATCGACTATTTGTTGGTGTTGCTGTGGTTGGCGTTGGTTGCGTTTGCCGCGGGTTTCGCAGCGCTGGTATTTGCAGCAGCAGCGTTGACAGCGTTCGCGGCTGCGTTGACTGCATTGCTAGCCTGGTTCATCGCGTTGGCGATCTGATTAGACGCATTGGCGAGAGCCTGGTTAGCAGCGTTCATCGCATTGGCGGCGGTCTTGTTAGCATTCGCCGCAGTGTTGTTGGCGTTGGTCGCAGCGCCACCGCAAGCCATTCCGAGAGCACCAAGGGCCAAAACGGTCGAAAGTGCAATTACTTTTTTCATTTAGAAAAATTCTCCTGTCTTCCTCAAATATAAACTTAACTTTATCTAACCGGAGACCGCCCACCATAAGGCGCTCTCAAGTCCCGAATTGTCGTGAATTCTGGAACAATCAGCACTATAGTCACGAACCGATCGATAGTCAAGACGGCCGAAGGATGGGGAAGCGTCAGAAAAGGCGGACCTGGACAGAAATTAAAAGGGCTCAGGACCTAAAAAGGTCCCGAGCCCAAAAATATTGTATCGTGATCGCCAATGCGACTACGGTTTTGCGTTCGCCGGCTTATTGGCGTTGGCAGTGTTAGCAGCAGTGTTAGCTGCCTTGTTAGCAGCGTTAGCAACTGCGTTTGCAGCGTTGGCAGCAGCATTTGCCACCGTGTTCGCAGCGTTAGCAGCAGCGTTGGTTGCCATGTTAGCAGCGGTGTTTGTGTTGGTCACAACAGCATTGGTGTTAGCGCGGTTAGCGTTTGATGCGTTGTTTGCCGGGGCAGCGTCGCCGCAAGCCATACCGAGGGCGCTAAGGCCGAGAACGGTCGAAAGTACGATTACTTTTTTCATTTGAACTAGTCTCCTGTCTTCTTCAAAGTTAAGTTGCTTGAATCTTTAGAAGGCCGTCTTTCTTCAGCCAACTTGCCCATTTCTCAAGCGCTTTCAGAGCAAGCGATAATACTAGGGATTGCAAAGCCCGTAGTCAACCCTAAAATGCGGAAAAATGCACTATTTACAAAGTTTTTTTTCGACCGTTTGCGGGCATTTTTTCCTTGATTTCGGCAGGGAAGTGTGTGTCAGAAACCGCTGTGTAAAATGGTTGTTGACTTGCCGGTTGGCAAGGCGTTATCTTGATTTTACGGGCGTTATGTCCGCATTCCTTTGTTGCTTCACGGCAATCGTCAGATCCAACCCAGGCCGTGAGACCTTCCCTTTAAGAATATGGCCTTCAATTCCAAGCGAAATACTGCAGCCATTTCCGGCGAAAACAGTTTGACGATCCAGGCCTCCCTGATCGCGTTCGGCCTCGCAGCACCATTTGCGACATATGCGATCGCCGTTTCCACACTCCATCAGGATACGAAGGTTGCACTCCTCGTCGGGATGTCGGTGATCTATCTGGCGATCTGCGTATGGACGTTCGCACAGATGAGGCAGGCCCAGAAAGCAGGTGGAGCCGCGAGAGCGACCGATCAGAATCCGATCAACGAACTCGATCAGAAGCTGCTGGCGCTCGACGATGCCAGAGAGTTCTTCGGTTCGTCACTGAAGCCGGCCGATATGTTCAGGCTTGTCGCTAATCGCGTGAACGAGATCGTTCCTATAGCGGCCTGTATGCTCCTTACCAAAGACGCCGAGACGGGGATGCTGAAGGTGGCACAGGCGCACGGGACGCGAGCGACGCACCTTGAAGGCAGGTCCATCTCGGCAGATGATTCCTTGGCGGGGCTTGCATTTCTTGGTGGAGAGATGGAGACGTCCGGCGACATCGAGAGCGCTGCCAAACATTTTGGTGCTGAGTCTTTTGACGGTTTTGAGTCGACGGCGGTTCTCCCTCTTTCGCACGAAGGCGATACCTTCGCCGTGTTTCAGATATTCTTCGCCGGTTCGGAGGCGCTGACAGAAGATACGCGCGATAAGCTCTTCGCGATCAATGCGAGGATCTCGCCGCTCTTTCTAGGCTCGATGGCTTTCGAACGTTCGTTGTCGAATGCGCTGACCGATCCGCTGACCCAATTGCCGAACGAGCGCGCATTTCATATGGTGCTGGAAAATCAGCTTGCCGAATCGCATCGGTTCCGCGACGACCGGCCGCTGACCGTGATGGCCATCGATATCAAGAACTTTGATGAGATGAACCGCGAGTACGGCCACGCCGCGGGCGATCGGGCGCTTTCGTTTGCCGCGGAGAAGATCGCGTCGCAGCTCCGAAAGATGGATTTCCTGGCTCGTTCGATGAATGACGAGTTTTTGATAGTCCTTCCCAAAGCCTCGGAACGGACCGCAGTCGAGATCACCGGCCGAATCCAATCGTGTCTCGCGATGGCTCCGATGAAGGTGAATGAGGAAGATGAAGTGAAACTTTGGCTGAACTTCGGATTCGCGACCTTTTGGAAAGATGGGGAATCCTCGCAGGACCTGATCCAGGAGGCTCTCACAAAGAAGCAGATGGCAAAACTGGAAGACCCTAGCAAGGTGCTGATGTTCCCGAAAGAGTACGTTAATTAGCTAACAGTGAATGGTGAATAGTGAAAGAGCCGTTGAACGTTCAACGGCTCTTTCACTATGGAGCCAGGTCATTTATCATTTGCCAATGGCAAAGATAACCTTTTATGGCGGTGTCGGAACGGTGACCGGTTCGAAGTATCTGCTCGAGCACAACGACCGGCGGGTGCTTGTTGATTGCGGGTTGTTTCAGGGACATCGAGAACTCCGCGAGCGCAATTGGCAGGATCCGCCGTTTTCGCCGAAGGATATTGATGCGGTGATCATCACGCACGCTCATATTGATCACACGGGATACTTACCGCGCTTCGTAAAACTAGGATTCAAAGGGCCCGTATTCACATCGAAGGCTACTGCAGATCTTCTGAAGATATTGCTGCCGGATTCGGGCCGGCTCCAGGAAGAAGAAGCCGATTATCGCAACCGTCATAAATTGACCCGTCACGAAGTCGCGCTGCCGCTGTATGACGAAAAGGACGCCCAGGACGCGTTGGATCTGATCCACGTGTGCTCGAATAACGGATTACCCGTGGATCTGGGCGGCGGATTCGTCGCGAGCTTCTTGATCGCGGGACACATTATCGGAGCAAGCCTGGTGCTTGTCGAAATGGCCGGTGCTCGATCCTTCTCTGGCGAGGCCGCTCCTTTTGACGGTGCCCTGACCCTTCCGACGGTGGCTAATCGCGATTCGATCCGCTTCCTATTCTCAGGAGATCTCGGCCATTACGATCAGCCGATCGTCAAGGATCCGGCTCCGCCGCCGGCGTGCGATTATCTGATGTGCGAATCGACGTATGGCAACCGTCTGCACGGCGACGTCGATTCTGCTACGCAGATGGCTCGGATCATTAATGAAGCCGTCGAACGAAAAGGTCCGATCCTGATCCCCGCATTTGCCGTTGGGAGGACGCAGGAAGTGTTGTATCTGATCCGTGAGCTTGAAGACGAGAAGAGGATCCCGGTTCTGCCCGTCATCGTCGACTCGCCAATGGCGTCTCAGGCGACGCAAGTTTACAACCGCTGGAACGAAGAGCACGACGAAGAATATGCGTCGATCCTGGCGGGTAAGCGGCATCCGCTGCGTACGGGTTCGATGACGACCGCGTCTTCACGGGATGAGTCGAAAAAGCTCAACGATATGCGGGGTCCGCGGATAATTGTGTCAGCCTCGGGGATGATGACCGGCGGCCGAGTTTTGCACCATGCAGTTCGCATCCTCCCGAACGAGAATGCCACCGTGATCTTCGTTGGATTCCAGGCTGCGGGCACGACCGGACGACGCGTTCAGGATGGCGAGCGTCAGGTTAAAATAATGAAGGGATGGGTCGACGTGAACTGTCACGTCGAGAAGGTCGAAGGGTTTTCCGCGCACGCGGATTGGAAGGCCGTGCTCCAGTGGCTGGAGGGTTTGCCTGCCGCTCCTCAAATGGTCTTCACGACCCACGGCGAACCGGATGCCGCCCAGGCGATGGCACAACATATCCGCGACCGTTTCGGCTGGACTGTGAGCGTTCCGGAATACGAGGAAAGCGTTGAGTTAGTATGAGAGGCCAAAAAAAGGGCTGACAGATTCGCCAGCCCTTTGTTCGTACCTGCGGACGATCTAACGATAGATGTGCTGGCCGTTGTAGGTCTTCCACTCGCTCTCGAAGTAGTCCGCATCCTCGGTCGATCGCGGCCTTACACCAACCACGGTTCCACCATTGCGGATGCCTTCTTCGTAGTGAGCCGCACGTTCTTCCGGAATACCCCATCCGATCAGAGCTCCCACGAGTCCGCCGGTTGCACCACCCGCTCCAGCGCCAACAAGGGCTGCCGCGATAGGACCAGCTACTACGAGCCCAAGTCCGGGGAGAAGCACATTAGTTCCGATAGCAGCAATACCGCCGATAATGGCGCCGAGAGCTCCGCCGATCGCTCCGCCAGTGCCCGCTCCTTCGAGAGCCTTACTGCCGAGTTCGGTGTCTGCACCATTGGCGTAGTCTCGATCGCGAGTCTCGTCCGACATCATGACGTTGATGTCGTCGTCCGAATACCCTCGATCCCTAAGCGAGCTATAAGCCCTTTCCGTGCTTTCACGATCGCTGAAAAGCCCGGTTAATACACCTGAATCTTCTCGACCTGTTTGTTGCTGTGCCATATTGTGTTTCTCCTATAGTGAATTGATTTAGAACATTGCTGCCTGACTTCACAATTGCCGGTGCAATGCCTATGCCAGCCAGACTAAGACTGTGTGATCAGGAGGTTATCTAAAAAGTAACTTATCTGTTTTCGCCCGACTGTAGGTTGGTGTACATTGCCTTCGCTTCAGATCTCCCGTCGTGGTAAATTCGAGGCGATATGATGACAAGAATTCTGCTGAGTACGCTTTTAGTACTCTGTGCGTCTAGCGTTATGGTGGGACAATTACCGACTGAGAAATTCATCGTATTCACGGGAAAAGGCCAACAGTCTTCGATCGAAGAGATAATGAAGTCGCTTGAGGATGCAGACGTTGTATTCCTCGGAGAGCTTCACGACGATGCAGTCGCCCATGCGATACAACTGGAGATCTTCAAACGGGCGATCGGACAGTTCGGACTGAAACGCCGGGTGACGCTGTCGCTTGAGATGTTTGAGCGTGACGTGCAGACGGTGTTGGATGAGTACCTCGCAGGACAGATATCCGAAAGCCACTTCCTGCTCAGTTCCCGTCCGTGGCCGAGATATAAGGAAGATTACCGGCCGCTCGTCGAACTCGCGAAAGAGAAAAAGCTGGATGTCGTGGCGGCAAACGCCCCGCGTCGGTACGTGAATATGGTCTCGCGAAACGGACGCGATTCAGTGAACGGTCTTTCGAAACAGGCCAAGGCGTGGCTCGCACCGCTGCCCTTTGCCGAGCCGTCGGAGGCTTATTCGAAGAAGTTCAAGGCGCTGATGGGTTCAAGTCCAGAAGCCATGATGGGAATCGACAAGATCCTGAGTTCGCAATCGCTGTGGGATGCCACTATGGCATATTCGGTCGCGGAAAGCCTGAGGAAGAACAAGGGTTCGCTAGTCGTACATCTCAATGGCGGGTTCCACACGGAGAACCGTCTTGGAACTGTTGAACACTTTTTGAAGTATCGGAAGAAGGGAAAAGCCCTCGTCGTCACGATGCGATATGTAGAAGACTTCAATAAGTTCGACACCGCAAAGCATGCAGACGCGGGTGATTTTGTAATCCTTACGGACGCGAAAGAGCCGCGAAGCAAGCGCTAAGAACGAGGGCCGAAACCCTCGTCCAGTTGTTTAGGCTTTTATCGTTCTATTTCGCTCGTGTTCCGGCAAAAGCGAAATTGCCGAGGCCGTGTGCGGTGATCGAACCTGTTATCTTGTCACCGTCGATAGTCCCTTCGATGCCGAGCTCGGTCGGTGATCCCTGGATGTCAGCGGTGATCGTGGCGGTCAATTTGTTGCCTTTGACGGTTCCTTTCGTGACGGTTCCGGCGCCCACGCCCGATGCCATCGTTCCGGTAACGTTTTCGCCATCTTGCTTAAGATCCAGAAGTACGTCGACCGCATCGCCGGGCGCGGCTACTGACAATGTCCATTTTCCTGTCGCACTAGCGCCGGATGCGACCGCTCCTCCGCTTGGCTTACCGGAACCGAGAGTTACGTTCTTGGGGTCGACGGTGATCTCGGCTAGACGTTTCGCAACGTCCGGGGTCATCGATTCCTGATAACGTCCACCCAAATACTGGGCAAGGAATTTCTCACTTGCGGCAAACATCGCCATATTGTTTACCGGACGTGCGAAGCCGTGGCCTTCGTCGTCGGCGAGCAAATACTGCACCGGATAGTTCCTATCTCGGAGTGCGACGACGATCTGATCTGCTTCACGCTTGTTCACGCGTGGGTCATTCGCACCTTGGACGACCATCAGCGGTGTCTTGATCTTGTCCGCCGAATAGAGCGGCGACTGCCGTTTCATTTGTGCGAGTCCTTCCGGCGTATTCGGATCTCCCATCCGCTTGTAGAAGATCGCACGTATTGATTCCCAATAGGGCGGGATCGCCTCGAGTAGCGTCTGCAAATTTGACGGAGCAACGATCGCCACTGCCGCTGCATACAAGTCGGGAGTGTAGGTTACTCCGGCGAGCGTTGCGTATCCGCCGTAGCTTCCGCCCATGATGCCGACACGCTTCGGATCGGCGATTCCTTGATCAACCAGGTACTTAACGCCCCAGGTGATGTCGTCCTGCATCTTTTGTCCCCATTCGTTATTACCCGCGTTGAGGAATTTCTTGCCGTAACCGGTTGACGCCCGGAAGTTCGGCTGGAGAACCGCGTAGCCACGATTCGCCAGGAATTGCGGCATACTGCTATATCCCCACTCGTCACGGCCCCACGGTCCGCCGTGCGGAACCACAACGAGCGGCAGTCCCTTCTCGGGTACTCCTCTCGGCAAAGTAAGATACGCAGGGATCTCGAGGCCGTCGGACGACTTGTAGCGAACCGCCTTCATCGGCGACAAAGCCGCCCGCGGAAGTTTTTCGCGAACCTGATATAGCGTCGAGAGGTTCTTCGACTTGCGGTCGTATGTCCAAACGGTTCCGGGATCAACGTCGCTGTAAGTAGAAACGATGAACTTAGACTCGTCAGCGGTAGCCGAGCCGAACGAGATCTCACGATCGCCTAAACGTTTCTTGATTACGTTGTAGTCGTTTTCGAACTTCTTGTCCTTCCAGTAGATGCGTGTCTTGTCGTCGGTGTAAGTCGTCGCAATCAGCCCTTTCGTGACGTTCGAGAACGTCGCACCTCCGAAATCGACGCGTTTGAGCGGATCTTCTTCCACAAACTTTTCGGTTCCAGTTTGCGGATCGAGCAGGACGTACTGTATCAGGTCGCGATCACCCTTATTCGTCTGGAAGTAAACAAGTTTATTGTCTTTGTCGAACGCATCCGGGCCGCAGCTTTCAAATGTGTCGCAGGTATAAATGGTCTTAAAGCCGTCGGTGTTGACGCTCAGAAGCTCCGTATCACCTGCAGGTGTAGAACGTGTTGCGAGCCGAAGCTTGTCCGCATTATCAAAATACCAGCCGGTCAGGCGATACTTGTTTTCGCGGACAAGGGTCTTCGTTCCGGTTGATATCTGTACCTTGTAAAGATCGTGCCATGCCTTATCGCGTTCGTTGATGCCGATGTAGATGTTGTCGGGATCGGTCTCCGGCACGTTATAGATGATCACGCGAACGCCTTTCGCGTTCGTCAGATTGAGAGGGGCGGGAACGGTTGAGCCCGCAGCAGGCGCCGTCGCCGGGTTGACCATGAAGACGTTGAAGTTTTCGTCGCCGTCATTATCTTTGACGAACATTATGTACTTGCTGTCGCGGCTCCAAAAATAGCCGCCCACGGGCCGCTTCTTTTCGGCGGTCAACGGCCGAGCCTTTTCGAATGGTTCGTCATAGCCCTTTACCCAGACGTTTCTGACTCCATCGAGGGGCTTGATGAACGAGATGAACTTGCCGTCGGGTGAGACCTGGGCTCCCGCATATTCGGGATTGCCGAAGAACAGTTCGCGATCGATAAGGGCGGGCTGCTGTGCCGTGGCCATCGCGACAAAGCACAAAAAGGTAAAAATGAGCAGTAGGTTCTTCATATAGTTGTTCCTGTTTTGGGGCTTGTACGCCTCGGGAAATTCCATTGTTCCAATAATATTCCGTTTTAGAAGCGGTCGTCCGCCCATTTTCGTTTACGGAATTTTGATTCAGTCCAGTAGGCCTGATGTAGTTCGATCTGCGAATCGTCCCCGTCGCCGACCACGGTGACTACATCGAATCGATGCTTGATCTCGTGTACGCCGAAGATCCGCTTGTATGCTCTGGCCGTTCGGCTCACCGTGCGCTGCTTTCGGAGATCGACATTCGTCAGCGGTCCCGCAAATTCCAGATCGCGCCTAGCCTTCACTTCGACGAAGCAGAGCGTCTCGCCATCAAGAGCGACGATGTCGATCTCGCCGATGATCTGCACTTCACGGGAGTTGCGGCCGATCGGGGCTTCGAAGTTTGCCATCACGATGCGATAGCCGTTCTTTTCTAGAAACTCTGCCGCCAAACGCTCGCCGCGGTCGCCCGTCTCTCTTTTACTTGTAACCGCCGGGCGGATATCCTTTTCTAAAGAGTCCAAATCTACAGACATAGGGAAATATGAGCCGAGATTATATCAGAGACTTTTCTGCCATTGTATCTATCGTTTTCGCCGTCGCAGTTACGACGATTTGCCAGACACCGCAATCCGCGCCGTCTCCGTCACCAATTCCTAAGCTGCCGGAGATCCTGCAGACTGATAGGCCGCAGGTTTTCTCGTACGATCCGGCGAGGCTGCCTGCACCCTATCACACCGAGAGCGCTCGACGCCCGTCGCGTGTGATTCCCCAACCCGCCAATGCTCAGTTGACCGTGCCGAAAGGTTTCAAGGTCAACGTGTATGCGGAAGGCGATTTTCGCTATCCCCGATGGATGGCCCTGGCTCCGAACGGTGATGTGTTTGTTGCTGATTCCCGGGCGAACTCGATCATCGTGCTTCGCGACAAGAACAAGGACGGTGTCGCGGAAGAACGCTTCACCTGGTCGGACAAACTTGCGCAACCGTTCGGGATGGCGTTTCACAAGGATTGGTTCTATGTGGCGAATACCGATTCGGTCGTGCGATTTTCTTATAAGTCCGGACAGACTCAGGCTGTAGGTGAGCCGGAAAGACTGGTTGAACTAACCGCCGGCGGCTATAACCAGCACTGGACGCGCAATGTCATTTTTTCACCGGATGGCAAGAAGATGTTCGTTTCGATCGGTTCGGCCTCGAACGTCGATGTCGAGGCAGATCCGCGTAGAGCGGCTATATCGGTATACGATCCCGACGGCAAGAACCACAAGATCTACGCTGGCGGCCTGCGCAACCCGATCGGTCTCGCCTGGAACCCGAAAACAGGCGAACTCTGGACTGCCGTCAATGAGCGGGACGGGCTCGGCGATGATCTGGTGCCCGACTACGCCACATCGGTCAAAGAAGGCGGTTGGTACGGCTGGCCGTATTCGTACATCGGCAAGAATCGCGATCCTCGAAGAAAGGAGGAAACCGACTTGGTCGACAAGACGAGCGTCCCCGACGTGATCTTCCAAGCACACGTCGCCGCACTCGGAATACAGTTCTACACCGGCAAGATGTTCCCGAAGGAATATCAGGGAGACGCGTTCGTCGCATTTCACGGCTCGTGGAATCGCCAGAAACTTTCAGGCTACACCGTCGTCCGCATTCCGTTCGACGATAAAGGTAAGCTCGAGGGAAATCGCTACGAGAACTTCGTTTCCGGTTGGCTGCCGGATGAGAACTCAAACGACGTCTGGGGAAGGCCGGTCGGATTACTCGTCAATTCGGACGGTTCGCTGCTGATCGCAGATGACGGTGCACGGAAGATCTGGAGAGTTAGC
>JAQSDP010000476.1 GCA_029945985.1 bacterium
ATCAAAATCGGACAATCATCGACCACGCTGTCGGGCGGCGAGGCACAGCGAATTAAACTCGCAAAAGAACTCTCAAAGCGGGCGACGGGGAAGACGATCTACATCCTCGACGAGCCGACGACCGGCCTGCACTTCGCCGATGTTCATAAGCTGCTCGACGTACTCCAAAAGCTCGTCGATACCGGCAACACCGTCATCGTCATCGAACACAACCTGGACGTTATCAAGTCCGCCGACTACCTCATCGATCTCGGCCCCGAAGGCGGTTCGGGCGGTGGGAAGGTCGTCGCTACGGGAACCCCTGAAGAGGTCGCCAAGGTAAAAAAATCACACACCGGGCAGGCTCTAAAGGGCGTGCTGTGAAATTAAAATGAGTCGTCGAGTCCGGATAAACTGCTTGTTTGAGTCTAGTAGGGGGAAGTAGAAATCAAGCGTGAGTTTTGCTCCAACGTAAGATGAAAGAATCATCCGATAATTTCTCAACCTTAGGCAAAAAACACTAGTTTTCACTTTAACCTAAAGCACAGCCAATGAACTCTGTTTTTAGCAGTCATTACTATATAGAAACTTCTAACCGAAGATTTTCTGGTCGGCGAAAAGTTCATCAGTCTGACCGATAAGTTCCTTACTTTTGTCGTCTGGGCTTTCATTGCGTATTGAGCATCGGCGGGGATTTCATAAGCGCTATCGTTCCAATCATTAGTTTGAACCACAGCCGTTCCGCTGTTGTATCGCAAATAAAAGCCGAAAGTGTTTGGGTCGTAATCCGTTATTGAAACAATTACGTAAGTCTTTCCGGCTGAAACATTAAAGTGCATCGCCGAATCGTTCGGATAAATACCCGAGCCAACCAAAGTCGCACCTTGTTCAAGACTTTCCTGTTTGTATGCTTCAATTAATTGCTCGATATCGGAACTGGTTGCAACCGGTGTATTCGCTGTGGGAGTTTCTTTCGCATTGCTTGACACAGAAATCTCCTGCTTAGTTTGTGCGGTTGACGAAGAGGTCAGCGGGCGAATGAATTGGACATTCTCGGACACATCGGAATGGTTACTGGTGCCGTCAAATCGAATTCGGTAATGGTCGTTATATTCAACTTCATTGCCGATGATTTCGCCGGCATACCAAATACCTTTATCCATCACTTCTACTTTCTGTCCAATTTCGTATTTATCCGGCGGCGTAAAAGGACGAAGTTGCAGTCCGGTAACGATCTCTATAGATGTATTTCTTAAGTTACGGATCTTATACTTATCGCCCAATATTTCTACAATTTCCGCCTTTCCCCAGTAGGTTTTAACGTATTCCGATTGAAGGTCAACGATTTGACCGACCGTAAATTTTCCGGTGCGATCGCCGCCGCTTTTATCGGTATAGATTCCGTGCCCGATAAAATTGTCGTTTATGAATCTGCCTTCGTAAGTGCTGCCGTCGGAGAATGTGAATTTACCTTTGCCGTTACGCAGACCGTCAGAAAACTGACCGACATAGACCTGACCGTTTTTGAACGTAAAAATTCCTTGACCAACTCGCTTGCCGTCAACAAAATCACCTTCGTAAGTGTCGCCGCTGGCGTAGATAAATTTACCTTTGCCTTGTAATTTGCTATTTACGAAATCACCTTCGTAAATCTCGCCGTTGGAATATCTAAGTTTGCCATTACCATTAGCTATATCGTTGACAAACTGACCGGTGTAAACATGCCCGGCCTTAAAGGTGTAAGTTCCGTTCCCGACAAATTTGTCATTAACGAAATCACCTTCGTAAGTATCTCCACTAATAGAGGTTTTTTTACCTTTACCGTTGGGCAGATCGTTGACAAACTGTCCCGTATAAACACCGCCGCTTTTGAAGAGAAGAACTCCCCGACCTTCTCGCTTGCCATTTACGAAATCGCCTTCGTAAGTGTGGCCGGTAGAATAAACTTGCTTACCTTTGCCATTGACGCAATTACCGGAAACGCATTGGTTGGTATTAGCCGTATCGGGCATTTTAGTAGCTACAACTTCTTTTAATTTTGCCAGATAATTGATTGCCGCAGCATTTTTCGGGTCTAATTCAATCACTTTCGTAAAGTCAGCAATTGCTCCATCTTTGTCATCGATTTCCGCTTTTCTGACACCGCGATTGAAGTATGGCTTCACAAATTTCGAATCGATCTCGATTGCTTTATCAAAATCGGCAATAGATTCGTCTTGTGCTTTTCTGCCAAGCGAAGATTTGACGAGTCCGCGAATATTGAAAGCGTTAGCATTTTTCGGATTTATGGCAATCGCGGCGGTCGCATCATCAACCGCTCTATTTCGTCTCGACATCACTTCAGCACTAGCGGCAGTTTGGGCTTTTTCTTTTTCCGCGATCGTTTTGGAAATTTCGGTGAGAATGACTTTTTCATCATTTGTGTCGTCAGCACTTAAATACAAACACCTCGCCCGTTCAACCAAAGCCGCATCATTTTTCGGTCTGGCAAGAATCAATTTCGACATTTCCGCTATACACGGAGCGAAATTCTGTTTTTCGAACGCGGACTTCGCGGTCGGCGAAAGGAGGTCGCCCGGTTGAGCAGCGGTTATCGTAGCACCAGAAAGTACGAGAAGACCTAAAATTACAAAAGCGAATTGGGTTCTCATATCGTTACTATCTTGATCCGCGGACAGCGGCTTTATCTGCGTCGGAATAGTTCCAGCGGGTCACTTCTTTTTCCACGAATGGACGGAGGGTTTGGGCGTATTGGTAGATCTTTGAGAGGTTTGTTTTTCGGGTTATCTTAACGATGTCGAGGTCGTTGGCGCTGTTGGCGGTGTTTCGTTTGTCGAACCAATCGTAGATCTTTAGGGCTTCATTGAAATTGCCGGCGGCGAGTTCGCTGTCGAACAAGAGCCTGATGCCTTTGCTGCCGGCCATCAGCTGCATGTTGGTTTTCTTGATGAGCGTCAGGCCATCGGCGTCGATCATATCGACTATTTCGGTACTATTATGACGGTCAACCTCCGCTTCTTTGGGCAGTCGCTGGACGGTGTGATCAGAGCTGATCTTTAAGGCTTCGTAAGTTAGTTGGAGTTTCGTTTTGCCCGCAGCCGCCTTTCCAAATGGCGTTTCGGCCAGGCTGACGTTAATCGGCACGTTGTCGGTAATAAAAGCCTCGTGGAGAAAGAATTTATTCGTTTGTTTGTCTCGTCTAATGACAAGGCTTTTTTTGATATTCAGAGCAATCTCTTTCGCGGCGGCGAGCGTGTCAAATCCGTTTAGGCGTCCCAGACTGCTACCGTAAAATATGACGGCAGTTGGATTTACGTATTGAAGATCGTAAGGATAAACGACTTTTCCGCCCGAAGTATCAACCTGATAAACATTGGCGACTATTGGGTATTCGGCCTTGAGCTTACCCGCAGCCTTGAAATCCTTTTCGGCTTCGTCGTATTTGCGTAGAGAAGTTTTGACTAGCCCACGCAGATAGTAGGCTTTGTAATTTTCACCTTTCTTTATTGCCCGCTCGGCATCGGCGAGGGCGTTTGCACGATTTCTGTCAACGTCCTCTGATATCTTTGAAGGATCGACGGCGGGTTTTGTGGAAAATGATCCGTTCCAAGTGTAAAGAAAACCACGCTTGATATAGAGCGAGGCGAGCATTGGATTTCTCGGATCTTTCTCGATCTGTGCCGTAACCTCAGCGATATCGGAAAGGCTCTGTGCGGACGCAATTGTAAGTTGTGCAACAACTAAGAAAGTCACGGCGAGAAACATTTTGTAGTTCATGCGTTGGATGGCGAAGGGTTGGTTGTTCTACCAAATACTGATTATGAGATGGCTTCGATCATCTCTTTTACTGCCTGATTCAATCCGACGAATACTGAGCGGGAAATGATGTTGTGGCCGATGTTGAACTCGACGATCTCGGGGATCGTTGCGAGAGCCCCGACGTTGCGGTAGGTAAGGCCGTGGCCGGCGGCGACCATCATCCCGAGGCCGTGAGCATGCATTGCCGCTTTGCGGATCCGTTCAACTTCGTCAGCCGCCTTCCGGGCACCGTCTCCATGTGCGGCTCGTGCCGAAAGCGTCAGCTCGGCGTATTCGCCTGTACACAACTCGACCTGCTGCGCCCCGACGCTCTTGGCGGCGTCGAGCTGTTCGAGATCCGGGTCGATGAATATACTGACGAAAATGCCGGCAGCCTTGAGCTTTTCGACAGCAGTCTTCACGTTTTCAAAGTTCCCAATAACGTCGAGCCCGCCCTCAGTTGTGATCTCATTTGGACTCTCGGGAACTAGCGAAACGGCGTCCGGATTCGTCCGCTCAGCGATCGCGATCATCTCATCTGTCGCGGCCATCTCGACGTTCAGATAGGTCGTAACAACATCGCGAAGAAGCTCGATGTCGCGATCCTGTATGTGCCGCCGATCTCCCCGAAGATGTACCGTGATCCCGTTTGCCCCCGCCTGCTCGCAGATCACAGCGGCCGTGATGATACTCGGCTCGATGGTCTTGCGAGCCTCGCGGATGGTCGCCACATGGTCGATATTCACATTTAGGCGTGCTGTCATTTCTTATACACTCCTTTCCTCGCGTTCCGCCTGATCTCACGGACCTCGTTGAACATGCGCAGGCTGTCGCGAAAAACGTTCACTTTGCTGCGTTCGTCATTGTCCCAGCGGACAGGGATCTCGCTCAGTCCGAGACCGTGGAGGTTCGCGACGTACAGGAATTCCACGTCGAATCCGAAGCGGTCGATCTGCATCAGCTCGAGAAGCGGACGAAATTTTACAAGGTTGAACGCCTTGAAGCCGCACTGGGTGTCCCAGAAGGGAAGACCGGTGAGAGTTCGTACTACGAGGTTGAAGACCTTCCCACCCTGTTCGCGCCGCCACGGCTGATGAGTGCCGATGAGCGAACGGTCGAGAGCCCGGGAGCCAAACGTTACATCAAACTCGCCGCTTCTGATCGGGTCGGTCAATTTCTGCGTTTCTCCGATCGGAGTAGAAAGGTCGGCATCGCTGAAGAGTGCGATATCGGCGGACGCCGCGAGAAGTCCCGTCTTTACTGCAAAGCCCTTCCCCCTGTTCTGCTCATATCGGATCACTCTTGTCTCTACATCGTAGATGTTTGATAAGAAATGCTCCGCGGATCTGGCGGTCTCATCTCTCGACCCGTCGTCTACAACAATGATTTCCGCCAGAGTCTTGCTCGAGCGCAGATATTCAACCACCTTCTCTAGGGACGCCCCTAGGCGGTCCTGTTCCTCGAATGCGGGAATGATTATGGAGATGTCTGGCTTCATCCGGGCAAAAGGTCAATGTTAAGTAGTCGGATGGTGTTTGTAAATTCGAAAAGCGAGGACGATACAGGTAAACGCAATTTCCCGGCGGAGCACCTAAGATATGCTAGACTTTGACTTGCTAGGCCGCGGGATAAATGGGCAATAAATTCGCAGTAATATCGGTCATATTCATACTGGTCGGAGCCGTTCTCGGCGGCTTGTTCGGAAAGCTGCCCGTCATTACGTCGGCAGATGGCTCCGTGACCAGCTCAAGCATTCTCGCCGACTACCGCGAGAGCGTCGAGGTTGTCGAGAAGAATTACGTCAGCACAGTCGATCACGAAAAGATAACCGACAGCTCGATCCAGGGCTTGTTGTGGACTCTCGATCCGCACTCGGCGTTCTTCACGCGCGAGGAATTCCAGAAGTTGTCACAGGAACAGGCGTCCGAGTTTTACGGAATAGGAGTTTCGATCCTGCAGCATCGCGGCGGGGTCTTTGTTCAGTCGGTTGTTCCCGGAACGCCCGCCGACAAGGCTGGGCTGAGGTATGGCGACAAGTTCCTGCAGGTTGACGGAAAGGACGCGGCCGAGTGGTCAAGCGCCGAAGTTTCAAAAAACGTTCGTGGCGAGAAAGGTACGGCAGTGAAGGTAAAGGTGGAGCGTGCCTCATCTCCGACGCCGGTTGATTTCGAGATCGTTCGCGGCGGAGTTCCGCTGCCGTCCATCCGCAACTATTTCCTGCTTCCCAACGGCGTAGGTTACGTCGGCTTGACAGGCGGATTCCAGGAGACCACGTCCGCTGAACTCGGCGACGCGATCGGGGAACTGCAGAAGCAGGGAATGAAGAGCCTGATCCTAGATCTCCGAGGCAACCCGGGCGGTATTCTCGAGCAGGCGATCTCCGTCATGAGCCGGTTCATCCCGTCGAACAAGACCGTTGTCTCGGTCAAGGGAAGGGCGAATTACACGAACGCCCGAGATCTTCGAACGTCCGGCGCCGGCGGGGACAATTTTCCGTTGGTGGTGATGATCAACGGCGGGTCTGCATCGGCCTCCGAGATCGTTGCTGGAGCCGTGCAGGATTACGGCCGCGGCCTTATAGTCGGAAGCGACAGTTTTGGGAAGGGTCTGGTCCAGCGTGTGTTTCGACTCCCGTACGGAACCGGCCTCACGCTGACGACCGCCAGATATTACACGCCTTTTGGCCGATCGCTTCAGCGCGACTATTCGAGCGGTTCGATCTATGATTACTACGCTAATCACGATGGCGATGAGCCGAACGGTGATGTGGCTCCAAAACCCGCAGGTGTTCCTATCACGACGCCGGACGGACGGACCCTGTTTGGCGGCCGCGGTCTCGAGCCAGACGTGAAGTCCAGATCGTTAGAGTTTACGCTGGCTCGCGGACGGGTCAATGACGCCGCCTTCTTCTTTGTGCGGCAACTCGTTGCCGGCAAGGTCGCCGGCTTCGAGAGCTACAAGGTCGACAAGCAGAGCCACGTGATGGACATTCAGCCGGACAAGCTTAAGATCGACGACCGTCTCTTTGAGGCGTTCAAGACCTTCGCTGCAGCGGATAAGCTTAACGGGCTGAGTGCCGCGAATATTGATGCGGAAGCCGACTTTGTTCGGACGCGGCTCCGGCTGGAGCTCGCGACTGCAAACTACTCGAACGAGGCTGGCATTCGCGTCCTGCTCGAGGTTGATCCACAAGTTTTAAAGTCTATTGAGGTGATGCCGGAAGCGAGAAAACTTGCTGATTCCAATATCGCTCGAAAGTAATTTAGCCACAGCCCGGACCAGATCATTCGAACCCGACCCGCGGGTTCGTTTGCGTTTATACGGGATTGCGAATTTTATCTTTTCCAAGAATTCATTAGAATAATGTTTTGCCCAACTTATGTATAAACAGATTGGTATATTGACCGGCGGCGGAGACGCACCTGGGCTTAACGCGGTGATCCGCTCGGTCGTCCGAACCGCAACGCTCCGTTTTGGAATGAAGGTTGTCGGTATCGAGGACAGTTTTGAGGGTATCCTTGGCGAGACTCACACGATGTCCCTTACGCAGAAAACGGTGAGCGGAATTCTCCCCCGCGGGGGTACGATCCTTGGCACCCGAAATCGAGGAAGCTTCGTCAAGATGGTCGACGGGCAGCCCGTATACCCTGAGATGCCGATCGGTGAAGCGTTGGCAAATCTTGACATCCTTGGAATCGAAGCATTGATCGTACTCGGCGGCGAGGGTACGCTGGCAATCGCAGAACAGTTTCACAAACGCGGCTTCCCAGTCGTCGGCGTACCTAAGACGATCGATAACGACCTTGCGGCAACTGAGTTGACGTTCGGCTTCATGACGGCGATCGACATCGCGACCGAGGCTCTAGATCGGCTTCACACGACTGCTGCATCACACGACCGTGTGATGGTACTCGAGGTGATGGGTCGCCACACCGGCTGGATTGCCCTTCACGCAGGACTCGCGGGCAGCGCCGATATCATTTTGATTCCCGAGATCCCGTTCGACTTTGACGCAGTGATAGATAAGGTCATGGAGCGTGACCGGGCCGGTTCGCGGTTTACGAATATCGTGGTTGCTGAAGGTGCCCGCGAGGTTGGCAAAGGCGAAATGTACCAGGACGCGGGTGAACTTCGGCTGGGTGGGATCGGCGATTATATTACTCGGGAAGTGGCGAGACGTACTAACAAAGAGTGCCGCAGCGTCGTGCTCGGACATCTTCAGCGCGGCGGAAGCCCGAATGCATTCGACCGCATGCTTGGCACGAATTTCGGAGCTTGTGCGGTACGGGCTCTCGCCACAGGCGATACCGGGAAGATGGTGGCTCTTCAGGCGGGCGTCGTCGTTACTGTTCCTCTCGCGGAAGCGTGCGCCAATCTTAAGACTGTGACTTCCGACGGCCAGCTCGTGCGTTCGGCTCGGGACATTGGCATCACATTCGCATCTCCGAAGGAAATGCTTGTAAAATAGATGAAATGGAAGCAGTAAAGAAGAAACTTCAGGACGAGATAGAGAAGCTTGAGCACGAACTGAACCACAAGATACCCAAGGATATCCAGCACGCGCGCGAGTTCGGCGATCTGAAAGAGAATGCCGAATATAAGGCGGCCAAGGAACGTCAGACGATGGTTCAGGCTCGCATCGGCCAGTTGCACATGCGGCTGATCGAGGTGGATTCGATCGACATTAGCAAGATCCCGACGGACCGTATCGCTTACGGTTCGACGGTCACGCTCTTTGATCTGGAAAAGGAAGAGAAGGTCGTGTATAAGCTGGTGACCTCCGAAGAGAGTGATCCGGAGAGCGGCAAGATATCAACCGTCTCTCCGATCGGTCAGGCGTTGATGGGCAAAGAAGAAGGCGACGAAGTAAAGGTAAAGACACCGAACGGCTTTAAGAATTTCGAGATCAGCGGCCTTCGCACTATTCACGAAGACAAAGAATAGGGGATAAGGTTTAACCTCCGGGGCTCGTGGCCGTTAAGTTGCCGCGAGCCTTAATTGTTGAACAAGCTTTCATGATGAATACACCAACACCGAACGCGAGCTACAGCCTCACGCTTCGCGTTAAGATCCACAACAAGCCGGGGCAGTTAGGTAAGATCACCACCGCGATCGGTGGAGCTGGCGGCGACATCGAGGGTATCGACATCGTCAGCGTTGGAAAGGATTTTCTCGTCCGCGATATCACGGTCAATGCGGCCAGTGAAAATCATGACCAGGAGATCATCGGAGCTGTCAGCGACATCGACGGCGTCGAGGTAATGAACGTCAGCGACCGGACGTTTCTTATGCACCTTGGCGGCAAGATCGAGGTCACCTCGAAGATGCCGTTGAAGACGCGCTCTGATCTTTCGATGGCGTATACTCCCGGCGTCGCACGCGTCTGCCAGGCTATCGCAAAAGATCCGGAAAAGGTCTTTAACCTGACTATCAAGAAGAATACGGTTGCGGTTATCTCGGATGGTACGGCTGTTCTGGGATTAGGCGACATCGGGCCGGCCGCGGCAATGCCGGTGATGGAGGGGAAGGCACAACTTTTCAAGGAGTTCGGTGGCGTAGATGCGTTTCCCATCTGCCTGAACACGAAAGATCCGCACGAGATAGTCCAGACGATCAAGAATATTTCCGTAGCATTTGGCGGAATTAATCTCGAGGATATTTCCGCTCCGCGATGCTTTGAGATCGAAGACCGCCTAAAAGAAGAGCTCGACATTCCTGTGTTTCATGACGACCAACACGGTACCGCCGTGGTCGTCCTCGCCGCCCTGATCAACGCCCTCAAGATCGTCGGCAAGAAGATGGAAGACATCAAGGTTGTCGTCAACGGCGTCGGGGCCGCGGGTGTAGCTTGTTCTAAGATCGTGATGGCGGCGGGCGTGACAAAGATCGTCGGTTGCGACCAGTCGGGCGCCATTTATGAGGGGCGAGCCGAGCACATGAACTGGGTTAAGGACTGGTACGCGCGTAACACGAATCCGGAGAAGGAGCAGGGAACGATCCACGATGTGATCAAAGGAGCGGATGTCTTCTTTGGTTTGTCAGCTCCGGGCGTGATCAACCAAACTGACCTCAAGAATATGGCGAAAGATCCGATCGTTTTCGCGATGGCGAACCCCGTTCCGGAGATAATGCCAGAGGATGCCGAAGGACTCGTGGCGGTGATGGCGACGGGCCGTTCGGACTATCCAAATCAAATAAATAACGTGCTCTGTTTCCCCGGCATATTCCGCGGCGCTTTGAACTGCCGGGCATCACGGATCAATGAATCGATGAAACTCGCGGCCGCCCACGCCATCGCCGGGATCATCGGGCCGGACGAACTTCACCCGGATTACGTCATCCCGTCGGTATTCGACCGCCGCGTCGGCGAGGCCGTTGCCGCAAGGGTTGAGGACGCAGCCTACGAGAGTGGGGTCGCCAGACGAAGCCGGGCAACCACCGACTCTGAATTCTAGATCTTCTAACGAATGAAACTGCCGGAGAATTTCAAGATCGGCACCTGCGGATTTGGTCGGACGCGAAAGGACGAATTCGCTAAGCGGCTGAACTGCGTAGAGATCCAGCACACGTTCTACAATCCGCCTCAGGTGAAGACCCTCGAAAAATGGCGAGCAGAAATGCCCGAAGGGTTCGAGTTCACGCTAAAGGCTTGGCAGATGATCACGCATGACGCCGGCACGCCCACCTATCGGCGTCTGAAGCGTGAAATGACCGATAAAGAAACGGCTGAAGCCGGCTCTTTCCGACCCACTGAAACCGTAGAATCCGCTTGGCAAACCACCCTCGCATCTGCGAATGCCCTTCGGGCTCGAACGATTCTTTTTCAGTGTCCTTCGAAATTTACGCAGACCGTCGAGAACATCAAAAATCTTCGCCGCTTTTTCAAACGGATTAAGCGCGGCGGGGTCGAATTTGCATGGGAGCCGCGCGGCAAAACCTGGGACGACAAGACCGTCGCGAATATCTGCGGCGATCTTGACCTTCGACACGTCGTCGACCCCTACAGGGCCCGCACGATGACGCCTGAGAAGATCTATTATCGCCTCCACGGAATCGGCGGTTGGCGTTATGAGTATGAAGAGGGTGAGCTTGAGGAACTGGCTTCGATGCTGCCTGAAGACGGGATATCTTACGTTTTCTTCAATAACCGGGGGATGTTCTCGGACGCCGTGAGGTTTTCGGATATGTTGAAAGACTAGGCCATCCTATCTTGGCATCTTCGTTCAAAAACGAAATGTTGGCTTCAATCAACTAACCCCGATCTTCCTGTTTCGTGTATTTCGTAGATAGCCATTCTTGAAACCGAAACAGAAAACGGGTAAATGAAGCCCTAAATTCCTATCCTTCAACGTCACGAATATTACATTCAGGCGCCGCCATTTCTGCTAAGGTAACCATAGGATGGAAAGGGCGATCCTTAAGGAGCTTTCGGTCGAAGAGTTTGCGAATACGATAACGCATGGCTTTGGTCTCGCGCTCAGTATCGCTGGTTTCGTTGCGCTTTTGATCCTTGCCGGTTTTCGCGGTGATCCTTTGCTCATCGCCGCGTGCGTGGTTTATGGGTTGTCGCTCATCGTTCTTTACGCAGCCTCAACGATCTATCACGGTACGACCTCAACCGAACTAAAACACAAGCTCCGTCTGGTGGATCATTGCTGCATCTACCTGCTCATCGCCGGGAGCTACACACCGTTCGGGATAATCTTTCTAAATGGAACTCTCGGGCAAAGTCTTCTTGCGTTGATCTGGGCTTTCGCTATTGTCGGGATCGCCGCAAAGCTGATGTTGCAGCATCGATATCCGGTTGTATCAGTTGGCTCTTATGTAGTGATGGGTTGGCTTGGTGTGTTTGCGGTTCCGCTGATGCTGGAAACGCTCGGGACGGCGGCGGTGACTTTAGCCGTTGCCGGCGGATTATCATATACAATTGGCGTGGTGTTTTTCGCGTGGCCGCGTATACCCCACAATCACGCGATCTTTCATGTTTTCGTTCTCGCCGGCAGCGTTTTGCACTACGCAGCCGTTATCCTTTATGTAGTCCCTTATTCAGCGAATTTATAGCCCATTCCGTGGA
>JAQSDP010000477.1 GCA_029945985.1 bacterium
CATCCGACATACTTCGCAATATCTCGACGAGACGCGTGTGAACCCCTTCGATGATCGCGAGCGAGAGATCGACCGGCAGTCTGCTGTCCGCGAGTTCCGCCCAGCGTTCTTCGTGATACGGTTTGATCGTCGGCGGCGTGTCTTCGGTAAGCGCTAGTTTGAACCTTACAAGCGTGTTGATATGACTGTCCGCGATATGGTGAATCGTCTGCCGCAGAGTCCAGCCCTCCGGACGGTACGGCGTGTCGAGTTGCTCATCACCGAGCCCATCGACGGCGGTCCGCAGATTCGCCGACAAGTTCGCGAGTGTATTGATGTTCTCCTCTCTCGACGCGTACGCGGCGAGGTCGAATTTGCCGATAGGAAATCTAAGATCGAGTTCGGGCGTTGCTGTACTCATTGTGATCCTCAGTGCTAAGGGAGGTACGAATCTTCAAACCGCGTGAACTGTTTCAAAAAGACGAGCTTGATCGTATCGGTCGGTCCATTACGTTGCTTGGCGATTATCAGCTCGGCAATATTCTTCTCTTCCTCGGGCATCGAGTCTACATCCTTGGAATAATAGTCCGCACGATAAATAAAGGCAACAACGTCGGCGTCCTGCTCGATCGATCCGGATTCGCGAAGGTCGGACATCATCGGCCTCGGCGGGTTTCGAGCCTCGGGAGCACGCGATAGCTGAGAAAGGGCGATCACCGGCACGCCGAACTCTTTCGCAAGCGACTTCAAGTCTCGAGAGATCTTCGAAACCTCCTGCTGACGGTTCTCGTTCCGACCGCCGCCGCCCATAAGCTGAAGATAATCGACGATCACCAAGTCAAGCTTTTTCTGTTCGACGACGAGTCGGCGAAGCTTCGCGCGCATCTCGAGCACCGAAATACCGGGAGTGTCGTCAATATGGAGTTTTGTGTCCGCCAGAAGCCCTATGCTTTCAGCAAGACGAGACCAATCCTTAGTAGACAAAGACCCCGTCCGCAGCATCCGAGCGTCGATCGAAGCCTGAGCGCTCAACATACGCATTGCGAGCTGTTCCTTCGACATTTCGAGCGAGAAGATCGCTACGACGGCGTTCTCGTTCACCGCCGCACGCTGAGCAATGTTGAGGACGAGAGCCGTCTTCCCCATCGAGGGACGAGCAGCGATGATGATCAGATCGGAAGGCTGCAGTCCCGATGTGATGATATCCAGATCGCGGAACCCGGTCGCTAGCCCCGTGAGCGCGTGGGAATCCCGCTTTGCAAACTCCTGGATCTTTTCGAAGACACGCTCGGCAACCGGCTGAAAGTGCACAAAGCCCTCGCGCTCTTTCTGCTCGGCAAGGTTGAAAATGTGCTGCTCGGCTCTATCCAGGATCGTCTGAGCATCTTCCTCTTCTTCGAGGGCTTCGCTTGTGATCTCATTGCACGCGCGGATCAGGCTACGCATCGTCGACTTCTCTTTCACGACGCGGATATAGTCCTTTACGTCAGTGAAGTGAGGAAGGCCGTAGGTAAGATTCGTGATCGCCGCGACTCCGCCGATTGCTTCAACCGAGCCTTCCTTTTTCAATTCTTCGCCGATCAGGATGGGATCTATTCGCTGCGATGCATCGAACAAGGCAACCATCGCTCCATAAATACGCCGATGCAGCGGTGAATAGAAATCCTCGGGTTTGAGAAACTCGACCGCCTGCGTGATCAAGCCGTTGTCGAGCAGGATCGCGCCAAGGATCGCTCGCTCGCTTTCTTCGCTGGAAGGCAGTGGACGCTCAAGAAATTGCTCTCTTCGGGGTTCAGGGAATGCAGCCATCGGATGTATCGAATCTAGATGATAGCTACAGCGCGTGCTCGATACAACACTCGAAAGCACTTCAGGTTTGGCATCGGAAATTAAAGAAAAAGCACTCGGGGTTTCAGCGAGTGCTTGATCTTATCCAAAGTTTTCCGCTTGTGGAGATTTACTCTGCAGCTGTTTCAGTTGAAGGAGCTTCAACCGCAGCATCATCCTTCTTCTTACGGCCCTTCTTTTCAGCGGTCCCAGCTTCCTCGGTGCCTTCAGCTTTGACCGTAACCGGAACTTCAAGCGTCACTTCACGATGAAGTTTGACCTTGACCGTAAATTCGCCGGTCTCTTTGATCGCGTCACGCAGAGTAATGCTGCGGCGATCGATCTCATAGCCTTTTGCCTGCAGAGCCTCCGCAATATCCATTGTGGTGACAGAACCGAACAGCGTTCCGCCCTCGCCAGCTTTGCGTTCGAAAGCCAACTCGATCGAACCCATCTGGTCCTTCTGTGCTTCAGCAGTTGCTTTCTCAACCGACGCCTTCTTCAGAAGCGCTTCGCGCTCCTTCTCGATCTGCTTTACGTTGCCCTTAGTTGCAAGCGTCGCAAGCCCCTGCGGAAGCAAAAAGTTGCGGGCATAACCTGCCCTAACCTTTACGATCTCACCGCGGCCGCCGAGGGTGTCGATGTCTTCTCTTAACAATATTGTTGTACTTGCCATTTCAAAATTCTCCCTCGATCTAGTCGAAAACGAACGGCAGCATCGCCATCGACCGTGCCCGCTTGATCGCGGTCGCGATACGACGCTGATCCTTCGCCGAGATGCCCGAGATACGTCGCGGCATGATCTTGCCACGCTCCGGAATGAACTGCCGAAGCAGATCGACATCCTTCCAATCTACATAATCAGGCACCACCTGGCGCGGACGGCGACGCTGATAACGGCGAGGAGCCTTATCGCCGAATCCCTCATCGGAGAAATCCATCTCTCCTTCGACTCTTTCCGGTCTGTCTGGTTTATCAAAATTCTCTGCCATGATCATTTATCTCCTTAGGCCGCTGCCTCAGCAGGCGTCTCTCCCGGTTCCTCAGTCGCGCGGAAGCGGGCACGCTTCGCCTGGCGATTCTCGCGCTTGTTGTGCAGCTTCTCAGCTTTCTTGCGATCTTCATCGACGCGGATGGTGATGTACCGGAGGATCATATCGTTGACGCGCATACGGCGCTCAAGTTCCAGGATCTCCTGCCCCGATCCGTCGATCTCGAAAAGCACATAGTGACCTTCGGTTTTCTTTTCGATCGGATATGCAAGCTGCCTGCGGCCAATATCATCCATTCGGACGACGGTGCCGCCTTCCTTCTCGATCACTTTGCCGACCGCTTCGTTAAGTTTCTCGATGCGATCTGCCGGCGTTTCCGGATCGATAATATACATTACTTCGTATGTTCTTTGTGCCAACTTCGTTTCCTCCTTCTGGCTATCGAACCTCGCTCTCTTATTTTTGAAGCGAAGTAAGGTGGTCCTTATCAATTAAACTTTGCCATCGCCTTTTCGACCCCTTCCAATGCTACGGACCGGATCGCGTCGACGCTTCTTTCCAATACCTTGTCAACGGTCTCGAGCTCGCCTTTAGCGAAATTTTCGAGAACAAAATTACTCGCGTTCGAGATCGGGTGCTCCGGCATAATGCCGATCCGCAAGCGGATGAAATCGCTCGTTCTCAAACAATCAATTATTGACCGAAGGCCGTTCTGTCCGCCGTGCGATCCCTTAGGCCGCAGCCTGATCGTCCCGAGCGGAAGAGCGAGATCATCCGAGATGACAATCAGCTTCGCAACAGCTCGACCGGGCTTCGACAGCAGGCAACTGACCGATTCGCCGCTAAGATTCATATACGTTTGCGGCTTGGCCAGTTCGACAGTCGTATTTTCAATAACCGCTCTGCCGATCAATGCCCGACACTCATCACGCTTGACCTGCGTTTGGGCCTCGCGTGCCAGCCGATCGACGAGCATGAAACCGAGATTGTGCCTCGTCTTTTCGTACGAGGCTCCTGGGTTGCCGAGGCCGACTATAAGCCAGTTCTCCATACGAATGGAAACGCAACTGCCTGGCTACTCGCCGTCTTTAGGCTCATCAGCTTTCTCTTCGCCGGCAACTGCGGGTTCTGCACCTGCTTCAAGCTGCGGCTCGAGATCCGCTTCCTGCACGATCACGATCGACGCGACCACGGCTTCCGGATCTTCAGTGATCTCGATGCCCGGGCCAACTTTCAGGTGGGAAACATGAAGTGCGTGTCCGGCTTCGAGTTCGGTCACGTCCAGATCGATCGAATCCGGTGTATTCGCCGGCTCGCAAAGAACCTTTATGGTATGCATCGCCTGCGAAAGCACCGCACCTTCTTCTTCCTGGAGGCCTTTCGCCTCGCCGATAAGGTGGATCGGAACGGTCATTTCGATCTTCTCTCCGCGGGCAAACCGTCGAAGATCCGCGTGGATCAGCCGGCCCCGGATCGGGTCGACCTGCCGGTCCTGGAAGATCACGTCGTAATTCTCCTGACCGTCAATATCTATCGTAAACACACTATTCACACCCGAATCGGTCCGGATAATTGCCGCGAGATCCTTAAGCTCGGCTACAGCCGCCACACTTTCGGTTCCGCCGCCATAAACAACGACAGGCACCTTGCCGGCGGCTCGCAGCCGACGATTCGAGTTTTTGTTGCCCGATTCCTTCTTTTCAGCCTTGACTACAATTTTTTCTGCCATAAATCACCTAGTTCAAAGTTCAAGGTTCCAAGTTCAAGGCGTTGAACCTTGAACTTTGAACATTAAACCGGTCTCATAAAAACAGTGACGAGACGCTGGTCTCGTCATGGATAGAATTGATCGCCGAGGCAAGCAATTTCCCTACACTCAAAACTTCGATCTTTCCGCTTTCCTGCAATTTCTTCGCGTTCCCCGTAAGCGGTATGGAGTTAGTAACTACGATCTTGGTCAAATAAGAGGCGTCGATTTTATCTGCAGCCCTGCCGGATAGTACGGCGTGCGAAAAGCAGGCCATCACCTCTTTTGCTCCAGCACCGTGAAGAGCTTCGGCGACTTTGCAAATAGTTCCGCCGGTGTCGCACATATCGTCAACGATCAGACAATTCTTACCATCAACGTCCCCGACGATGTTCATCACGTCTGCCTCATTCGCACGCTCACGCCGCTTATCGCAAAGCACTAACCCAGCGTCGAGCCGTTTCGCATAAGCTCGTGCACGTTCGGCTCCACCGGTATCAGGCGCGACCACTACGAGATTGTCGATCTTATTCGTATTGAAATAATCGACAATGATCGGCCGGGCATAAAGATGGTCGACCGGAATGTCAAAGAATCCTTGGATCTGCGATGCGTGCAGATCGATGGTCAATACCCGCTGAGCACCGGCTTTGACGATCAAATTCGAGACCAGCTTAGCCGATATCGGCACACGCGGACGATCCTTCTTGTCCGACCTCGCATAACCGAAATACGGCATCACCGCGGTAACGCGTGCAGCCGAAGCCCGGATGAACGCATCGATCATGATCAGCAGTTCCATCAGATGCTGATCTGACGGCGGGCAGGTCGGCTGAACTATGAAGATGTCTGATCCGCGTACATTCTCCCCGATCGAAAAGTTGAACTCGCCATCAGAAAACCGATCGGTCACGGCCGCGCCTAGGTCCAGATTCAAATGCCCGCAGATCTCACGCGCCAGTTCAGAATGCGCAGTGCCAGAAAAGATCTTGATGTTGCCCGTAACGCTCATGTTTAGAGTCCAAGCTTTAGCTTGTTGCTCCTTTACCTATCAGTGCCCCGACACGCCCGAAAGCGTAACTCGAAACTGAAAACGGCTGCCTGATCCACAGACAGCCGTCACCGATATATTCAAAAATTTTGGCTGGGGCGGAAGGGATCGAACCTACGAATGCCGGATCCAAAACCCGGTGCCTTACCACTTGGCGACGCCCCAAAACTAATTTCAGAAACTTATCGGAAACGGCCGAGGATTACAGATCTTGACCCGCTATTCCCATCTTTTCGCGATACTCTGACCGCGAAATAGCCGCTACGGCAAACCTTCGCCAGTTGACCTCGTCGTCAAGGGCTTTCAATGCAGTTTGCCGTGTCTCTTCTTTGTCAAAAATGCCAAAAACGCTCGCACCGCTGCCGCTCATCAATGCCCGGCTTGCACCGAACTCTAAAAGCTTTCGTTTTGCTCGCCCGATCTCGGGAAAATCGGCAAAAACAGCAGGTTCGAAATCGTTTATCAATGCCGACCGAAGAAAATCCGGGGATTCAGCCTCTGAACGGCAAACTCGAAGAATACGATTCAACTCAGCATTTGTCAAGTTTTGAGCGTGCAAACTCGCGTATGCGCCGGCAGTCGAAACGTGTCCGTCCGGGGTGATAAGAACCATGGGTCCCGCCTCGAAGTCCGGAAAGTCTTCGATTTCGGTTCCCCGTCGCATTCCAAGCGCAGTGCCGCCGGAGAGAAAGAATGGAACATCCGATCCGATCTCGGCTCCGATCGATGCTAGCTGGTTTGTGCTCAGGCCTAGTTCCCAAAGCCGATTCAGCCCGATGAGGGCCGTCGCCGCGTTCGCCGAACCGCCGCCTAGTCCACCCCCCATCGGGATTCGCTTGACGAGCGATATTCGAGCCGTGCCTTTAGGGTTCAGTGCCCTTGCCGCTCGCACGATCAGGTTTGTCGCGTCCGTTGGAACCCTCGGATCATCGCAAACAAGCTCGGAAGCGTCAGCCAACTCAAACGTAATATCATCTGCGAGCGATATAGTCTGAAACACCGTGAAAAGATCGTGAAAGCCATCATAGCGCTTCCCAAGCACGCGCAGGTGCAGATTGATCTTGGCAAAGGACGGCAGCGACAACTTCACTCTCCAAGCATATCCGCGGATAGCCGGAAAACAAAAAAAGCATGCCGGACAAGGGTCGCGGCATGCGAACTGGCGGTAGGACGATTATGTCTATTTAGCTATGAACACTTGCGTGAAATAAATTGCTCCATCATCTGCAACGGCAACGCCGATCGCGGAATCGCGCCATTGGCCGCTCAGAATATTTTTTTTGTGAGACGTCGACTGCATCCACTTTTCGACTGCCATTGAGCCCGGGTCATCATAGCCCTTCATAAAGGCGATGTTCTCGCCGATGGCCATCCAGTTGAAAATGCCCAGTTTGGATGCGCGCGAATCGACAAATCCCCCACTCGGATCCTTGTGGCTGAAGTACTTTCCTTCGGCCATGCTCTGCGAATGAGTTCGCGCGAGAGCAATTATCTGCTCGTCCCATTGAAGAGACTGAAGGCCGTTGGCAAGCCTTTGAGCGTTCATCAATTCGAACGCACGTGCCTCGACACTGTTCGCTGAACCGAGCGAAGACGTCGAGAACGAAGCGTTCACAGTCCGCACTGCGGCCGGCGAGCTCTTAGCAGCGCCGATCACTCCGACGAGTATCGCTTGTGGCCGAAGGTCATTTTGCGCGTATGCGGGAACGGCGAAAAGCGCGATGCCAAGTAGAATTGTATATAGGGGTGATCTCAATCTGCCTCACTTCGGTAGCCGGGCGTTTCACATAAATGTGTTCCCTGGCTTTGCGCCCGCCGCAGTATCTGCAGCAGTTGCCTTTTCGGTTAAGGTCTTGCGGATAGGGTGATATCCGGAAACTTAGTTAAGAGCAGAATTCTGCTCCTGATTTAAAACAATTTGAATGAACGGGTTGTTCCAGTTAAAAAAGGCTGACGGTTCAAGGGGTGGACTCGTGCCGCTATCTTAAATGGTAGAGTTCGCGGCCGCGATTTTCAAGAACTTTCTCGCATGCCGACCACTTCTTGTTGGGTTAGAATCTACCTATGGCGAAAATGGCATTGGCTATCCACGGCGGAGCCGGAACGATAGTGAGGTCAGCGATGACACCCGAACTCGAGTCCGAGTATCGCGGTGGACTTGAGGCGGCCTTGAAGGCGGGCTGGGAGGTTCTCGATCGAGGTGGCTCGGCACTGGATGCGGTCGAAGAGGCCGTGACTTCCCTCGAAGACTTTCCCCTCTTCAACGCAGGCCGCGGCTCCGTTTTCAACCACGAAGGCAAGAACGAAATGGATGCCGCTATCATGGACGGCTCAAGGTTGAAAGCAGGGGCCGTTGCGTTCGTCCGCAACGTAAAGAATCCGATCAAACTCGCCCGACTGGTAATGGAAAAGACCGAACACGTCCTGCTCGCCGGCGATGGAGCTATCCAGTTCGCCGAGGAGATGGATGTCGAATTGAGGGACAATGCCTATTTCTTTACGCAGCATCGATGGCAACAACTCGAAGATGCTATAGCCGCGGGAAAGGTACAGTTGGATCACGCTGCCGGAAAGCCCGTCGGGACTGTGGGTGCCGTCGCTTGCGATTCCCAAGGACGATTGGCCGCTGCTACTTCTACCGGAGGAATGACCAACAAGAAATTCGGACGCGTCGGAGACACCCCGATAATCGGCTCGGGAACCTACGCTGACAGAACGTGCGCGGTCTCGGGTACAGGCCACGGTGAGTATTTTATGCTTGGAGTGACAGCTTTTGATGTCGCGGCTCGAATGAAATACAAGGCAATAACGCTCGAAGTTGCCGCGAGAGAAACCATCGACCACCTTACTTCGATCGGCGGGGAAGGCGGCCTGATCGCCGTTGACACACACGGAAATGTAATCCTCCCCTTCAACTCGGAAGGTATGTATCGGGCATCAATCGTGGACGGCGTCTCTATCATCGACATCTACAAATAGGGAAACTTTTCACGCGGCCGCTCCTTCTTGATTCTGCTCGTCCAACAACTTGTCTCTTATCTCCTGCACATAGCTGATGTCCTGAGGTACAAGGTCAGCCAGGGTCACGACAAGCTCGCCCTTGCGCCCGTATTTGATCGAATGGTGGATCGCTTCGCGGCCGTTCGGGATCACGCGCACCTGAAGATCGTTACCGCTGCGTGCAATTCCCTCTTGCAACAACTTCACCATTACTTCCGGATCCCGGCCGCGGAGATAGTGTCCGTAGCGAATCACAATCCGGTCGAAAGCCTTACCTGCGATCTCGCCCATCTCGCGAATGTCCTCGTCGCGGCGATCGCCCGGAACGGTCATGATCACCGTTCGGTATTTGTGCGGCAGTTTCGAAATAAACTTCGTAAGGCCCGAGAAACCAGCCGGATTATGAGCGTAATCCATCAAGACGGTGCACGTTCCGACTTCCATGAAGTTCAAACGTCCTGGTGTTTGAGCGGTGCCGGCATTAAACGTCGTCAGGCCCACGCGAATGTCCTCGATAGACACACCATGGACAAAACACGCGAGCGTCGCGGCGAGCACGTTCTGGATCATGAACTCCGCACGGCCACCATAGGTCAACGGAATGTTCACCGCCTTTTCGACTCGAACCTTCCACTTCCCTTTCAAGATCGTCACGAACCCGTTTTCGAACACACACGAGACACGGCCTCGTTCGGCGCGACGGCGAATGTTCGGGTGATTCTCGTCCATCGAAAAACACACTACCTTTCCGTCTACGCGGTCACGCATCTTGTAAACCAGTTCGTCCTCAGCGTTGAGCACCGCCCAGCCATCCTTAGACACCGCTCTAGGGATGACCGATTTGACGCGTGCAAGATCCTCCAGCGTGTTCACGTCTTTCAGCCCTAGATGGTCGGCGGCCACATTCAGTACAACCCCAACATCGCAATGATCGAACCCCAGTCCTGATCGAATGATCCCGCCGCGAGCGGTCTCCAGCACCGCAACATCGACAGTAGGATCCTTGAGCACCAGCTGGGCCGAGACAGGGCCGGTGTTGTCGCCCTGAACGATCTGCTCATTACCGATGTACGTACCATCAGTCGTCGTAAAGCCTACGGTTCGGCCGGAGTTTCGCAGGACGTGTGCGATCAGGCGCGTTGTCGTCGTCTTGCCGTTCGTTCCGGTGATGGCAAAGATGGGAATGCGCGATTGCGCTCCCGGCGGATAGAGCATGTCGATCACGTGCTCGGCTACGTTGCGCCCGATGCCTTCGCTTGGGGAAAGGTGCATACGGAAGCCTGGTGCCGCGTTAACCTCAATGATCCCGCCGCCGCTTTGGCGAAGCGGCTCGCTTACATTCGGCGCGATGATATCGATGCCCGCCACATCCAGCCCGATGATCCTCGCGATGCGTTCGAATAGAAATACATTTTCGGGGTGAACTTCATCCGTAACGTCGATCGCGGTACCGCCGGTCGAGATATTGGCCGTTGTTTTGAGAAACAACTTCTCACCCTTCTTCAAGACCGTGTCGAGTTCATATCCGGCCTTTTTGATGCATCGCATCGTATGGTTATCAATGTCGATCTGGGTTAAAACGTTCTCGTGCCCGTAACCGCGTCTCGCATCCGAGTTAGTCTCGTCGATCAACTGCTGGATCGTCTGTTTCCCGTCGCCCCTGACGTGCGCCGGCACGCGTTTGGCAACGGCAATAAGGCGATTATTCACTACTAGTCCTCGGAAATCGGCTCCAGCTATCTGCTCCTCAACAATGATCCATCGCGAATACTCCTTTGCCTTTTCCCATGCGACTTTAGCGTCGTCCAGCGATTTGATCCCGACTGTAGCTCCCTTCCCATGATTTCCGTCGAGCGGCTTGATCACGGCAGGAAACCCAACGCTCTTGAGCGTGTCTTCAAGCTCATCCTCATCGCGGATCCGGAAACCTTTCGGAACGGGTACGCCCATGTCGCCGAGCAACTTCTTCGTGGCGTGCTTATTGGCGGCAATATCGACCGCGATCATATTCGTGTTAGCAGTTGTAGTTGCCTGAATCCGCTTTTGATAAACACCGTACCCGAGCTGTACCAACGACTGATCATTCAGACGAATATACGGAATCCCGCGATGCACGGCCTCGTCCACCATCGATCCGGTCGACGGCCCGAATCGAACCTCTTCTCGAATCTCGCGCATCCGCTGGATATCGTTGGCAATGTCCTGCTTAATCTCTTCGAGTGACTTATCCCCAGCGAGGTCGAGGAACAGTTGGACCGACGCCTTTGCTGCAAAACGCCCGACCTCTTCTTCGTGATAGCTGAAGACGACGTTGTAAATTCCCGTCTCGCCGGTCTCCCTCGTGCGGCCATATCCTGTGTCCATGCCGGCGAGGGTCTGCAGTTCCAGTGCGAAATGCTCGATGATGTGACCCGCCCAAGTGCCCTCGGACACGCGTTTAAGGAATCCGCCCGGCTCACCGTAACTGCAGCCGTGGTTCTCGACACTCGGCATGACCTCGATCATCCGGTTGTAGAATCCCTTGAGCTTATTGGACGGCTTGCTCTCATAATCGCCGATATCCAGCCGCATTATGATCAGCTTTTTCCAGTAGCCGCTCCAATAGTTAGGGCCGCGAAGTGTCCGAATTTCTAAAATTTCCATAATCGTTTTAGCCACGACTTACACGAATTACACAAATGTTCTGAGAGTATGAATTGATTCGTGAAATTCGCGTAATTCGTGCCTAATTTTTCAGTTTTATATCAACCCAAGTCTGGGAGCAGAAACTCAGTTTTAGGCTGCAGAGGATGACGGTCGATGTACTGATATACAAGTCCGTCGCGGAGAATGTGAAGATTGACGCCGCAGACGGCGAACGATTCGTGTTCGGATACCTCGGCGATCTCATTGTACGTGATCTGCGAACCGTCAACGATCGTCACGGAACCCTGTCCAAACACCTCCATCACGCCATTTGGATCCAGAATGATCGCGGTATTTTCGTCTATCCCAATGCCAAGGTTATAAGGATTGTAGCTAACCGCCGTGATCAACCTGCTGATACGGCCGCGTTCTGTGAAATGCTGGTCGATGATGATGTTCTTCAGGAATCCGAGCCCCGGCGATAGACGTACTGCGTCTTTTTTCGGATGCGACGCTGCCTCACCCCGAACAATCATTGAGGTGCTCATACCGGCTGCACC
>JAQSDP010000478.1 GCA_029945985.1 bacterium
CGCGTAACAAAGGTCGGCGCGGAGGTCTCTAAGTTCAAGGAGGGCGATTTTGCAGGCATCGGGTGCTTCATCGATTCCTGCGGAGAATGTGGCGGATGTACAGCCGGAGTGGAGCAATTTTGCGTAAATGGCTGTGCGATGACATACAACGGCACCGAAATGGACCGCTCAACGCCGACCTATGGTGGATATTCAAAGCACTACGTAATTGACCAGGACTATGCCCTCAAGGTCGATTTTCCCGAGGCCGATCTGCCTGGCGTCGCGCCCCTTATGTGTGCCGGGATCACGTCCTATTCGCCTCTGAAGAAATGGGGAGCGGGACCCGGCAAGAAGGTCGCCGTCGCAGGCTTGGGCGGCCTGGGCCACATGGGCGTGAAACTCGCGGCCGCGATGGGCTCGGAAGTAACAGTGCTGAGCACGTCTCCGTCCAAAGAAGCCGATGCTAAGCAGCTCGGAGCGCACAAATTCATCAATATCCGCGACGACGAAGCACGCGCCGCGGCGGCAGGCAGCTTTGATATTATCCTCAACACGATCTCCGCTCAGCACGATTACGGCACGTACCTCGGCCTGCTCGGCCTCGGCGGAGTAATGGCAGTCGTCGGTGTGCCGCCAGCTGCGGTCCCTGTTCACGCCTTTTCGCTCATCGCGGGCAACAAGGCCATCGCCGGTTCTATGATCGGAGGTATCGCGGAAACTCAGGAGATGCTCGATTTCTGCACAAAGCACGGCATTACGTCGGACGTAGAGGTCATCAACCCCGTCTACATCGACGAAGCGTACGAGCGAACCGTAAAGTCTGATGTTCGATACCGGTTCGTGATCAATATGAAGGACGTCTAGGGCCGGCCGGTTGAGCTGGACGCGGGGGCGGGCGGCCTAATTAGGCCGCCTTCTTTGTTTATGATTGCACATATGCGATATGTAGCTCTGTTAAGAGGGGTCAATGTCGGTGGAAACACCATGATCAAGATGGCCGAACTCTCCAATATGTTCGAGTCGCTGGGTTTTGAAAACGTAAAGACTTACATCAACAGCGGCAATATTGCGTTCAATTCGAGCAAAACCACCGAGAAAAAGCTCGTTGGAATTATCGAAAAGGCTGTCGAGGAAATGTTTGGAAAGAAGATAGCCGTAATGGTCCGCGAGCAAAAGGACATTCATCGGGTGCTGGCGAACAATCCGTTCGACGGGGAGTTCGCGAGCCACAAGGAAATGCATGTTCTCTTTATGAGGGACGAAATGCCGGCCGAGAAAGAGAAGCAGCTTCTCGAATTACAGAATACAGACGAGCGGTTCGCCGTCGTCGGACGTGAGATCTATTGTCACCTACGGCTCGGCGTTGCCGATAGCCTGCTTGGGAAAGGCTTTATAGATAAGAAGTTGAAGGTGCAGATCACGGGGCGGAATTGGCGTACTGTTCAGAAACTTGCCGAGCTTTGAAGCTAAGGCCTGAGGTAATTCAGTGCTTCGGTATCTGCCACCCCCCGAGTGGTCTAAGTCTTGCAATAAATGGTCATGTTCGTATCGATTTAATTCAGGAGCGACCATGGAAGATTTTGACAGGGTACAGGAAAACACAGAAGAATCGGTGAATCAGGACCTTATGAGCGAAGCAGATGCTCGAATCAGGATGTCTCGATCCGCTTCTAAGGAAGAGATCACGGCAAGGATTCACGAGTTGGACAAAGAGTGGGATATTGAGCGCGCACTCGAGATGAACGCTTCGCTTTTCGCGTTCTCGGGTCTAGCTCTCGGCGTAGTCCACAACAGGAAATGGCTCGCCGTTCCGGCAGTAGTGCTTCCGTTCTTATTTCAACACGCCGTGCAGGGTTGGTGCCCTCCGCTACCGATCTTAAGGCGGCTCGGTTTCCGCACGCGCAAAGAGATCGACCGCGAGAAGTACGCTCTGAAAGCATTTCGCGGAGATTTACGCGAAGCGGTCCCCGAGGCATCGACCAACGAGGTACTGAACGCCGTCGATGCCTGATAGCCGGATCGCTGCCTTTGATCCGGACGCGATATCTAAACGTTTCCGGAGATACGATCATGATCGGGCGATTTGAAGAATGACGCGATATAATGTCGTTATCGGAGACGCATTATATGTCAATTCGCCGCCCTTTAAACTTCAGAAATTGGATCGATGAGAACCGCCATCTTTTAAGGCCGCCAGTCGGAAATAAGTGCGTCTACGACGATGACGATTTCATCGTGATGGTGGTCGGCGGGCCGAATTCTCGAAAGGATTACCACTGGGATGAAGGCGAGGAGCTATTCTATCAGCTCGAAGGCGATATCAAGGTGTTGGTGCAGGAAGACGGAAAGGCAGTCGAAGTACCGATCCGCGAAGGCGAGATGTTCCTGCTGCCGCCGCGTGTGCCACATAACCCGATCCGCGGCGCCAACACCGTCGGCCTCGTCATCGAACGCAAACGCCGCGGCGGTGAACTCGACGGTCTTCTATGGTTCTGCGAGAACTGCAACAATAAACTCTACGAAGAGTACTTTCAACTCACCGACATTACCACTCAATTCCAAGGCGTCTTCAAGAAATTCTACGGCGACGGCTCATTGCGAACCTGTATAGAATGCGGCTCCGTGATGGAACCGCCGCCGGTCGTTAGTTGACCCTAGATCTACCTTTTCTTTACAACCGAGATCGTGATTTCCGACGGATACTGGGTTGAATGGTGCACGGCGTTGTTTGCGACGACCCCTTTGACCTCATCCCAATTGTTTCCGCCCGTATTCATATTGCGATCGAACCGCGGAAAGTTGCTGCTTGAGATCTCGATCCGGATCCGATGACCGGCCGCGAAGTAGTTGCTCGTGTTCATCGGTGAGAACTTGACCCTATAAACCTTGTTTGCTTCCATCCAAACCACGGGCTTATCGTAGCCATCGCGGTAACGCATCCGCTGGATCGTCTCGTCGAGGTTCCATGCCTTTCCATTCTCATCTACGTCGATCAGCTTTACAGTAAAGTCGGTGTCTTTCGCGTCTGACGAGACATACAGAGTAACGTCGATCGAACCGCTGAGCTCGACCCCTTCGGTCAGAACATCCGACGAATAAACTAATATGTCCGGCCGCTCTTCCATCTTCCCCTGGTCAAACGATCCGCCGCGGACTGCATTTCCCGTGCAGCAAACATTGCCGCCGTAGGACGGCACCGGATCCATCGGATCATACTTGAACCGGTCCGGTGCGTCGTTTACGGGAGCCGCTGAGACCAACCTTCCATCGCCATTTAGGGAGTTCGCCTTACCGCCGCTTGAGAGATAGAACTTCATCGGCTCGGCACCGACCGGCGGCCACTGCTCGGACGATTGCCACTTGTTCGATCCCATCGTGAAATACTGAACCTTTGGCCGTTTCAGAATGTCGTTCTGTTCGCCCTTCAAAAAGTGGTCGAACCAGTCGTACGTCATCTTGTTGTAGTCGAGTCGAGCGTCGCCCATGCTTCGCTCGCCGACGACCGTGTTCTTCGCCGCTCTCGTGTAGCTGCAGTGCAGAACGGGAGCGATAACCGCGTACTGTTTGTCGGCAATGTCCTTGTCTGCCGTCTTGCGAATGTGGTTGTACATCGCGAGATTCGGCCCGGTCGAGACGTCGTACCAGGACATGAAATAGAAGCCTGGAATGTTGACCTTCATGTTGTCGTGCCAAAGGCCGCCCTTGTACCACGCGGGATCGTTCGGGGTACGTTTGATCATCGCTCCGCCGGTCGGAACGGGCATTTCGTCGGCAAAGACCCCGCGCGGGCCATCGACAGCAGTGAAAATATCCTTGACTGGCAAATGCCTGAGAGCCTGTGACCAATCGACGGAGGGAGACTGTTGTGCGAGGTCGAACGATTTTGACGCTCGCACCAGTTCTTCCTGCGTCGTTTCCGGTGCGAACATCGGACGCACCTGATTCTGCTGCCCATAAAGCCACGCGATGAAAAGCATCTGCACCGCACCGCCACGGTACCAATTCCCCTGCTCATAGTAGGGCCCGACGCGGCCGACGCCGGCCCCAAACCCTTGGGCGATCATCGTTGTAAACGCCGGATTGTTGCGAGCCGCGACTGCCATCTGCCATTCGGCGGTCGATGAACATCCGATCGCTCCGACCTTTTTATTCGACCACTGCTGCGATGACATCCACGTCAGAGCGTCATCGCCATCGGTGGTCGGCGGACCGAGAATGTCGTAGTTTCCCTCGGAAAAGAAACGACCGCGTTCGTTCATGATGATGTATGCGTAGCCGCGTTTTACAGCCTCGAGCACGGTCGTCATATCACGCGGAGCGCCGAGCCGCACGTCCCACCAGTTGAAGTTGTATGGCGTTCGCGAAAGAATGATCGGATACTTCTTCGACGGATCTTTCGGACGAAAGACGTCGGCCTGCACCCGCTTGCCGTCGCGCATCGGAACCATTACTTTCCGCTCGACGACGGCAATCGATTGTAGTTCAGCCTCTATGGCATTGCGGCGGGCACGGGTTTCAGCGTCCTGAGCGGGGGTAGATTGTGGATATGCTGAGTTAGCAAAGGATAGCGCTATCAGGCAGGTCAATGACCAGCGAATTGCGGCGTTTCTCATCTTATGAACTGTCTCCCGAAGATCTATGTTGGAATGTTTATGTATTCTATCAGCCTTTCGGTATATGAGCGATGACCGATCCCTTCGTAACTGCCAGCTCAATTGATTAGAATCGACATGTTTGTCCGCGAATTGATCCACTACGATTTGATATGCTGAAGATCGACGTTCACACACACATTCTTCCAAAAGATATTCCGGACTGGAAAGATCGGTTCGGTTATGGCGGATTTATCAGGCTCGATCATTACAGACCGTGCTGTGCGCGCATGGTTCGAGACGACGGTAAGAAGTTTCGCGACATTGAGGCAAACTGTTGGGATCCGGCGACGCGGATCGAAGAAATGGACGCGTCGGGAGTGGTGGTGCAGGTTTTGTCGACCGTACCGGTAATGTTCAGCTACTGGGCCAAAGCGGCGGACGGTTTGGAGATCGCGAAGTTTCTGAACGATCATATCGCTGATATCGCGGCTGAATATCCGCTTAGATTCGTCGGCCTAGGCACCGTTCCGCTGCAGGATGTCTCGCTTGCTGTCAGTGAACTCGAACGCTGCAGGAAGATCGGGCTCAAGGGCGTGCAGATCGGGACGAACGTCAATCAGCTAAATCTCAGCGAGCCTCAGTTCTTCGATTTCTTTGCTGCCTGCGTTGAGCAGGATATGGCCGTCTTCGTTCACCCGTGGGATATGGCTGGCGAAGTCGATATGCAGAAATATTGGCTGCCTTGGCTTGTCGGGATGCCGTCCGAGGTTTCGCGGGCGATCTCGTCGCTGATATTTTCCGGTGTGCTCGAGAAATTGCCGGATATTCGCATCTGCCTTGCACACGGGGGCGGATCATTCCCCGCGACCATTGGGCGGATTCAGCATGGCTTCGAAGTGCGGCCCGACTTGTTCCCCGACAATCCGCACGAGCCTCGTAAATATCTAAGCAAGATCTACTTCGACTCCCTCGTACATGATCCCAACGTTCTCGATTATCTCGTGAAGCTAGTCGGAGCGGACCAAGTAATGCTCGGGACCGATTATCCGTTTCTACTCGGCGAACTCGAGCCGGGGAAACTAATCAGTTCGATGCCCTATGAGGATTCCATCAAGCAGAAACTGCTTAGCGGATCGGCTTTGAATTGGTTGGACCTCGATCTCAACGTCTTCGGGTGAATCGAAAACGCTCCGAAGCAAATGCCTCGGAGCGCCGTTTGGTTTGACTAGTTATTGACCTTTTCATTCTTCGATTTCTTCGAAGCCGCGACGAGGTCATTTCTGCGAGAAGCGTTGATCGAATGCCCCGACCTTTCGGACACTATCATTGCGAGTTCCGCCCGCCCTGCGACTTGGGCGAAACGCAATTCTGCCGAGTCGGTGAGGCGCTCGCCGTTAGTGAGAGCGAGACCGCTGTACACTACTTCTCGTCTTTCGTTTCTGACTTCAAGGTAACCCGGCCCGTTCGCATCGCCCGAAAGACTGATAATGTACTTACCAGCCGGCAGGGTTTTGCCACCGATCGAAAAATCGAAGGGGATGTTAGCGTCAAAGTTTCGTCCGAAACCCTGTGCGTTTACCGCAATGCCCCCGAGAACGAAGACGAATGCGATGAATGATAAACGTAAAATGAAATTTTTCATGATGACTCCTTCTGCAAAATATGAATATCCGCGGTTTCTCCCCGCCAACAATCAAACGCGTAACACACCTGGAAAAAGTTCGTTTGGCGCGAATGAGCGACCGCATAGCGTCCACCAAAAAAGAAACGGAGACGCTGATTCAATCAACGTCTCCGTCCGAAAAAACCGGACAACTTTCTTTATGGTTTAGTTCTTTGTCTCACGATCCTTGTCCTTTTTCTTTGATGCGAGGTTTACGGAGCGATCAGATCCAGGCTTGTCATTCAAGGCGAAGCCTTTCTCGCCAGTGCGGATCTGCGTGAGGCGTGCGACCGAGCCGCTTCGGTCGAAAACGAGATTTGCTTTGCCGTTGCCAGTATCGGCGCTGTCGAGGATGAATCCCTCATAAACAACGCGATGCTTCGAATCGCGTAGTTCTGCGATGCTCGCACCGCTATTTGAAGGGCGAACTCGCAGGACATACTTACCGGCTTCGAACTGATCGTCACCAATGGCGAAGTCGTAGGGAATGTTGGCGTCAATTTTCGTAGTTCTTTGTGCTTGAACATCGGTACCGGCCACAACGAAAACGAGGGCGAGGAATGATACGATTTGAATGATCTTTTTCATGATGTCTCCTTGGTTCATATGAATCTCATGAGACCCGCCGTTCGACGGCGGGCAGTACGTACGGACCGTGTATAAGAATTATTCGTGGTCCGAGTAGAAAGACGCAGTTCGCGGCAAATAGGTTCCACCGCGAGGTTTACTTATTTTTCATAAGCAGATTGATTTCCCGTAACTTCAATGGACACAGACACTTACGCCGAGAAAATAGAAAACGGTTCGTCCCTGAATTCTGTAAATTCGATCCAGAATTTCAAATCGCGATTCCATATACCGAAGGCACCTAACGGCTCCGACGTAATTTATCTGACGGGAAACTCACTCGGACTGCAGCCGGAAAATACTCGAAAGTACATTGAGGAAGAGTTGGATGACTGGGCGTCGCTCGGAGTCGAAGGCCACCTTCACGCACGGCACCCGTGGCTGCCGTATCACGAGTTCGTCACGGAACCGATGGCCCGCGTTGTCGGGGCATTACCGCGCGAAACCGTGGTAATGAATTCGCTGACAGTGAATCTGCATCTGATGATGGTTTCGTTCTACCGGCCGGGAGTAAAACGGCGAAAGATCGTGATTGAGAAAGGTGCGTTCCCGAGCGATCAATATGCTGTCGAGTCGCAGGTTAAGTTTCATCGAGTGTCAGAACCGGGAGCGGTAGCGACCGGGTTCCTTTCGTCCGACACGAAGAACCTAGCTGCTTTTGCCCCTAATCCTGACCTGATCCAACTCGCACCCCGCGAAGGCGAAACGACGCTCCGCACCGAAGACATTATCGAGACCATCGAGCGGTACGGTGACGAGATCGCACTAGTGATGATGGGCGGCGTGAACTATTACACCGGCCAGGCGTTCGACATGAAAGCGATCACCGAGGCGGGGCATCGTGTCGGAGCCATGGTCGGATTTGACCTCGCCCACGCGGCCGGAAATCTCGAACTTCGCCTGCATGATTGGGATGTAGATTTCGCCGTCTGGTGTTCGTACAAGTATTTGAACGCAGGGCCCGGCGGGATCGCAGCAGCGTTCGTCCACGAGCGGCATGCTCGGTCGTTCGGCCTACCCCGGTTCGCAGGTTGGTGGGGACACAACAAGCAGACCCGTTTTCTGATGGGTCCGGATTTTGACCCAATACCCGGAGCCGAGGGCTGGCAGCTTTCGAACCCTCCGATCTTTCAGCTCGCGGCCTTGCGGGCGTCGCTGGAGATATTCGATGATGCGGGTATGGCGAATCTGCGCTCTGGATCTGTGGAACTAACAGGACACCTGGAAAAGCAGTTGAAGGAGATCGAGAACGACCGTATTTCGATCATCACGCCCAGCGATCCGACACAACGCGGCTGTCAGCTTTCGATTCGAGTTAGAGACGCGGACAAGACTTTGTTCGAAGCGATCGCCGCTCGCGGAGTGATCGCCGACTGGCGCGAGCCGGATGTCATCCGCGTTGCGCCAGTTCCGCTGTATAATGATCTCACCGACGTCTTTCGTTTCACCGAGATTCTTCGCGATTCTCTTTAGCTAGGCAAGGAGGTCAAGAGACCATGATTCGCGCAACCATAAACGGAAAAGCTGCGGACTTCCCCGACGGGATAACCGTCCTCAACGCTGCACGAGCGGCTGGAATTGAGATCCCGACTTTGTGCAATGACGATCGCCTCAAACCCGTCGGTGCCTGTCGAATGTGCTTGGTCGATATCGCCGGCAGTGCCCGTGAAGCCGTCTCATGCACTTCCCTGCTTCGGGATGGAATGGTGGTCGAAACGCATTCGGACAAGATCGAGGCTGCGCGAAAATGGAACCTCCGAATGCTCGCGCATCAATATCCTGCAGACGCCTTCGCAAGATTCCCAGAAAAGCCTTTTCACAAGCTCGCCAGCGAGTACGGCCTGACGCAGGCGGACTTCGCCTTGCCGAACGGCGGTCAGATAGATGATTCGCACACGTACATCTCGGTCGACATGTCGCGATGCATCGACTGCTTTGCGTGTGTCCGCATATGTGCTGATGTGCAGGGACAATTCGTGTGGCACTCGATCGGGCGAGGTGAAGACTCGCACATCCTCCCCGATTCGTTTGGCCTTTTCGGCGACAGTTCATGCGTATCTTGCGGCGCCTGCTCCGACGCATGTCCAACTGGAGCTCTCGAGGACAAGTCTGTGATCGAGCGGGGAATCCCGACCGATTGGGTCCGCACCACGTGCCCATATTGCGGGACGGGATGCGAGATGAATGTCGGAGTCCGCGAAGACAAGATCGTTCAGGTAAAGCCTGTGGATGATGCTCCCGTCAGCGCGGGCCATCTCTGCGTCAAAGGGCGATACGCCTTCGACTTCAACGATGCCGACGACCGCATAACTGAGCCAATGGTCCGTGAAGACGGAGAATGGCGGACTGTTTCGTGGGAAGATGCGATTGCTCACGTCGCCGAACGACTATCATCGCTCAAGAGCGAGTATGGGCCGGACAGCATCGCTGTCCTCGGCTCAGCGCGTGCCACCAACGAGGACAATTACCTCGCACAAAAGTTTGCCCGCGTCGTTCTCGGAACGAACAACGTCGATTGCTGTGCCCGAGTTTGCCACACACCGACGGCGGCAGCGATGAAAATGATGATCGGCACCGGAGCAGCAACCAATTCATTCGACGACATCGAAATGGCCCGCACAATAATGATTTGCGGAGCGAACCCGACCGAGAATCATCCGATCGCCGGAGCCAGGATCAAGCAGGCGGTCATTAACAACGGCACGAAACTAATCATCATTGACCCGCGAAAGACCGAGCTGACGAAATACGCGGACGTCCACCTCCAGTTGCGGCCCGGAACGAACATACCGCTTTTCAACTCACTTGCCCACGCGATCATCGACGAAGGCTTGGCGGACCAGGATTTTATTCGCGACCGCGTGACCGAGTTCGAAGAGTTTCGATCGTTCGTTGCGGATTATTCACCCGAATCGGTCGCCGATCTTTGCGGCGTCGAGGCCTCGGCGATCCGGCACGCCGCTCGCATCTGCGCGTCTGAAAAGCCGTCGATGTCCATGCATGGCCTCGGAATGACCGAGCATTTGCAGGGGACCGAAGGCGTTATGTGCGTAGTGAATCTTGCCCTTTTGACCGGAAACATTGGAATACGCGGAGCCGGGGTGAATCCGCTTCGGGGTCAGAATAACGTTCAGGGAGCCGCACAGATGGGTTGCGATCCCGGTATCCTGACGGGCTCGATCGGCATCGAGGATGGCCGCAGCCTCTTCGAAAGCGTGTGGAATGTTCCGGTTCCGGCTACTAAAGGCCTTAACCAACTGCAGATGGTGGATGCGGCTGGCACCGGCAAGCTGAAAGCTCTTTGGGCTATCGGCTACGACGTATTTTTCTCGAACGCTAATGGACATGAAACCGAAAAGTCCCTGCGTCAACTCGAGTTCGTGATCGTCCAAGACATGTTCATGAATGAAACCGCAGAGCGCTTTGCGGACGTGTTTCTTCCGGCCGCAACCTCATTTGAGAAGGACGGGACCTTCATGAACGCAGAGCGGCGTGTTCAACGAGTACGGAAAGTCTTCGAACCTCGGGGGAATGCCCGCGCGGATTGGGAGATCGTTTGTGACATTGCCGAAGCTATGGGTAGCGGCGAGCACTTCAGATTCAGGTCGCCCGAAGAGATTTGGAACGAGATCCGGACCGTGTGGCCGGGCGGTCGCGGCATCACTTACGAGCGGCTCGAACAACAGGGCGTCCAGTGGCCGTGTTTGGATGAAACGGATCCGGGACTGGAGGTTCTTCACGTCGAAACGTTTTCCGGATCGAAGACGGCGGCGCTTCGCCGCATTAAATATCGTCCAACCCCTGAGAAGATTTCCGACGAATTTCCGTTTTTACTCTCGACTGGCCGCGTACTTGAACAATTCAACGCGGGCACCATGACCATGCGAACCCCGAACCGCGAACTTCGCCCTACCGATCGGCTAATGATCTCACCGGAAGATAGCAGCTCTCTCGGCTTCGCAAATGGTGAAACGGTGCGCCTTGAGAGCCGACACGGCGAGGCAAAGATTCCGATCGAGGTTACCGTCAAAGTCCGCCGTGGTGAGCTTTTCGCGAGTTTTCACGATCCTAAGATCTTCCTTAACTACGCGACAGGCCCGACCCGCGACCGTTTCACGCTCGCCCCAGAATACAAGGTCACCGCAGTTCGGCTCGGAAAGATCCCCAAAGATGCCTGACCAAAAGATCGTCATTATTGGAGCCGGCCTTGCCGGTTCGCTACTCGCTATCTATCTCGCAAAACGCGGGATGCAAGTCGATGTGTACGAAGCGCGCCGGGATATGCGGCTCGAAGAAGTTGCGGCAGGTCGGTCTATCAACCTCGCGTTGTCTGATCGCGGTATTGCTGCGCTTCGCCAGATCGGAATGGACGAGTATATGCTCGCCGAGGCGGTGCCTATGTATGGGCGGATGATCCATTCTCCGGCAGGCGAGACGAGGCTGCTGCCCTATAGTGGACGGCAGGGCGAGTACATCAATTCAGTTTCGCGTGCGGGGCTGAACATCGCACTAGTGAATGAAGCGGAGAAGCATGATCGCGTAACGTTTCATTTCAATGAACGCTGCGCCGGATTTGATTCTGCAAGCGGAGCCGCCACGTTTTCCTCCGGTCAGACGGTACGGCCGGACACCACGATCGCCACAGACGGAGCCGGATCGGTCGTACGCCAGTCAATGATGAACGGCGGGGTCGCGCGGTTCGACTTTTCTCAAATGTGGCTTGATCACGGATACAAGGAACTTCACATTCCGCCTGGATCCAACGGCGAATTCCTGCTGGAAAAGAATGCCCTGCACATCTGGCCGCGGCAC
>JAQSDP010000479.1 GCA_029945985.1 bacterium
CTCGATTACGGGCTAGGCGGGCCGGTTAATACATGGCAAGGGATCTTTCCGGAGATCGCAAAGTTTACGCGGGTCGTCCAGTATCACCGGGCCGGTTACGGGCGTTCGGACGCGCCTTGGACACCGTACAGTTTCACCGTTGCCGCCACTCAACTGCGGGCGCTGCTGCAGCGTTCCAACATCCCCGGGCCGTATGTGCTTGTCGGGCATTCGTTGGGGAACGCGCACATCAGGGCGTTTGCGCATCTCTTTCCGGAAGAGGTCGCCGGGATGGTCCTCATTGATCCTGTAAACGCACGCATTTTCGAGGCCATGAGCGAGAAAGAAAAGGCGGAAGACGAGAAATGGGTGAAAGACTTTTTGCTGCGTGCCCCACCGGGCCCCAAGGCCGAGATCACATTTCTCACGACCGAAGACAAAGACCTCAAAACGCTCAGGGCATTCAAGCGACCGCCGGATGTGCCGATGGTCCTACTTGTCGCCGGCCGGCATGAAGCCGGTGCGACGTGGAAGCGTTCAGTGATCGAGGAATACGGCCCGTGGATATATGAGGCATCTGAGGGTGCTCTTATTCTGGACGCCGAGAGCACGCATTACATCCATCGCGACAATCCCGGCCTTGTGATCTCATCGATCCGCCGCGTCGTATTCCCGAGCGTCTCGCTAAAGATGGAGCGACTTGTCAAAGACAAAGGCGTAGAGGCCGCGGTCAGTACCTATCGAGCTTTGATACCGCGCTATCCGCACGATTACTTCGTTGAGAGCCACCTCAACACGCTCGGCTACCAAAGGCTGCGCGAGAAGGATATGAAAGGCGCCATCATGCTTTTCAAGCTGAACGTCGAAATGTTCCCGCAAGCCTCGAATCCCTACGACAGCCTCGCCGAAGCCTACATGGCCGACGGGCAAAATACCCTCGCGGTAGAAAACTATCGCCGGTCCTTAGAACTGAATCCGAAGAACACCAACGCTGCCGAGATGCTGAAAAAGTTAGGTGTGCCTTAATTGTTCGGAAGGGGGGTAAGTAGTCAGAAGAGCCCGCGAGTGATCGTGGGCTTCTTTTCTATAACGCTTGACTAGCGTACTAATAGCAAATAGATCGCATAAGCGATTGGGCGGCCACCGCCCATCATACCCATAATTCCACCTAACATAATTGCTGCCTCCGGTAATTTGAATAGCCCCGTTCTTTGAACGCTTTCGGACGAACTCGAGGTTCAAGTCGATGACGAAGCATCTTCGCAATTTTGCGAAGTGTCCACGACCACCATCTTGAGTGCCTAATTGCCCGGGCGGCGGGTATTCGGCTCGCGTTTTACAGGCCGTGCGGGCCTAGGTGAATTCCCGGGCATATTCGTGTTAGTGGCCCGGACGGCGTTCGCGGAATTGTACATGCCGTTATGAATGCCGGAGTTGCGGGCGGGTCCGAGCGTGTTCGTCGCGTTCGATGACGGCAGTTCCGAACTGCAATCGATCTCCCAGCGGTCCGCGTTGGCATTCCAATCGGCGCGGACCCATTTCGTAGCATTGCTATCAGGGCGGTAATTGGCATTCCAGCCGTAGGTGATCGCCGGGCAAGTCGGGCGAGGCGTGTCCGACGTTTGTGCCCATGCAGCTGCGATCATCAATAGCAGAAGGCCGGACAGGAGTATCACGGAGTGTTTTGCGTTCATCTTGGCGGACAGCTTATTATCAAGCCGGAAACGTGTCAATTGAAATCAAAAACTACGCAATACAGAAGAAGAGAGCCACGAAATACACGAAACAAGAAAGGCGGAAGCACGCTGTTTGTTAGGAGTGAAGAATGACTCTGCGGGTTGATTCTGAAAAGTATGAGGTCCGGGCGCTTGAGGGGGTGGCGGATTGGCGTGGGAAGCGGGTTGTTGAGATCGGGTGCGGGAAGGGAAGGCTGACGGAGAGGTTGGCGAGCCTTGGCGCAAGCGTTGAGGCGAGCGATCCGAACAAGGAAGCCATCGCGGCGGCTCGCGACGGTTTGCCCAACCGGTTTGCCGAGCGGGTCCGCTTTACCGTCGGCCAGGCCGAGCTGCTTGGTTACCGCGATGCGTCGTTCGACACGGCGGTGTTCGCGTGGTCTTTGTGATGAGTGCCCCACCAGGGCATGGTCCAGGCCCTCCTCGAAGCACATCGCGTTCTTAAGCCGGGAGGTTTGCTGATCGATCTGCGGCCTGCTGCCGTACACCGGCGCGTCGGGATCATCGAGGACGGTGAATACAAACTGCTGTGGCGAATGCGCGAAGGTTTTGACGACGATCATGCCGCCGATCGAGCGGTCGCCGACGTGATAGAACGCGGGCTTTTCAAACAGACAGGCCGTACACGCTTTCCGTGTTTTCGCACGATGGACAACATCGCCGAATTTCGCGAATGGCTCGTCGATTTCGTCGAGCGTAACGGCCACGAACCTCACGACTGGCTCGACCGCCGTCTCGAAAAGAAACTCACCGCCTCACCCCCGAAAACAAAGATCGCCGTCAGCGCCCCGCTGGTCCTGCGTGTTCTTAGGAAACTGTAGGGTCTACTAATGTCTTATTCGGGTTGCTTCGTGTGATTTCGTGGTTTCCGTTCAAGAAATTCAGCCACGAAACTACACGAAAGAACACGAAATTTGTTTCACGTATTGGCGTGGAAGAGGCCTTGAGTCTCGCTCCATTCGATGGTGTATTGGTTGTTCATTGGCTTGTCGTTGGCGAGTTCACCACCCGCTACCGCAGGTGGTACTGACAGGGGTTGCGTCCTGATATCGCCCCTTGCTGACCCGCGGGCTTGTGCGTTCTGACACCCTAGATTGCGAGTGCAGGCAAGTGTTGCAGGGATGAAATATCGTTTATAGACTCACTGGATGGTGATCTTGTTTGAGCGGAGGATGATGCCTTCGAAGCGGTCAACGAGATCGATGAAGATCTTTTTGGGCTGCGTGTCGCTGGCGCGAATCATGAAGCCGAGTGAGGCGAGTTCGCTATTAGACTTGATCGCGCACCAGCCATAGATGCGGACACTTCTGTCGTCGTAGAGATTGATCCAGGTTCGGGCAGCGTTGGTGTTGTTTCCGCACGGCGGCAGGACCGGTGCGGCGATGAAAAATTCGTCCAAGATATCCGTTCGATTCACTACTTCGATCACATACACCTTTACGGCATATCCATTATTCGTGCCGTCACTGACGCTGACCAGTTTCAACTTCGGCTTCGGTAAACTCTGGCCGAGGGCCGCGATGGAAAGTGCCAGGATGATGAGGGCGAGGCGTGTGAATTTCATTGATGACTATTTTCTTTCGCGGCCGGTGAGGTGTCAATCGTGACAAAAGATCTTTGCGCGAATCACGCGGAATGTCCGCGAATATTTCGGAGCAAAATTTCCTATTCGCGACGATTCGTGTAACATCGCTCGAAACGTGTTGGGGGAAGTTCATTAATTATGGCGGATGCGAGGGAAGTGGAATTGGTGCGCAAGGTGCAGGGGATGGTGGCTGAGCGGTTTGATGGGAATTATAAGACGGCGTTTGATCAGTATGGTCGGGACGGGTTGATGGACGAGAAGGGCCTCGAGAGACTTCTGAAGGACGCGGGCGTGGGAAATTTTGCGACGCGCGGGACGTGGACCGCAGCAATAATGGAAAAGCTCGACGGCGATCGCGATGGGTTTATCTCTTTCGCGGAGCTTCAGTTTCTGCAATAGAAATTAGCCACGAATTGCACGAATCGCACGAATTTATTTGAGCGACGGTCACGCGGTTATATCGAAGTAACGCGAGAGCGTCCGACGACTTGAAAGAAATTATCGATATTAGTGTAATTTGTGGCTAATTCCTCTCTTCTCTTTGGAGCGTTTGGTGGCTACAATGCATGGCATTATGAAAGCAATCGTATCGATCGTAGTTCTCGCGTTCGCGATGTGTTCGGCCGCGGTCGGCCAGGATGAGAAGGGCAGTGTTGAGGATCAGTTGATCGCGCTGGATAAGGCGTGGACTGCGGCTGAGTTGAAAGGTGATAAGAAAGCTGCCGGTGCACTTATCGCTGATGATTATATCGGCACCACGCAGCGGGGCAAGATCGAAAACAAGACAGAATACCTCGCCTCGGTGGTCCCCAATTCCGATATGATCGTGTCCGACGATTACAAGATCACGGTCCACGGTGACATCGCGATCATGACCCACCGCGCAACGCTCAAAGGCGTCCGCAATCTCCAATTCCGCTCAACTCACGTCTGGCAAAAACGCGGCGGCAAATGGCTCATCATCGCCCACCACGGCAGCCAGATAACTCCCGAGGTCGATTGATTCTGACGAGTCAACTAGAGGGTACCGAGGGAGAAGTTGCCCCCGCAGAGGATGATGACGACATGGGATTCGGGGGAGAATTTGTCCCTGAGCTTTTCGGCTGCGGCGAGGGTGCAGGAGGAGGCCGGTTCGCAGATGACCTTGAGGCGTTCGGCGATGTATTTGAGCTCGGCGAGAGCTTCGGCGTCGGTGACGACGGTGACGCTTTCGATGTAGTCCTGGGTGAGCTTGAGCGTGCGCTCGGTGACCGCGGGAGCGCCGAGGGTTTTGGCGATCGAGGTGATGGCGGGGAGCGTGACAGGTTGTCCGGCGGCAAGTGCTTGGGCCATTGCGTCGGCTCCGTGGGTTTCTACGCCGAAGACGCGTCGTTCGTCGAACGCGTGGCGTCCGCTTACCACCCCGTCAGCCGAAGCGACTGCCTCCCCTCTTTTAGAAGGAGGGGAGCTTTCTTTGATCGCGATCGCAACTCCGACGGCCATTCCGCCGCCCCCGATCGAGGCGAAGACGTCGGTGACCTGGGGGCAGTCTTCAAGGATCTCTAGGCCGACGGTGCCCTGGCCGGCGATGACGCGTTCGTCGTCGAAGGGGTGGACGAAGGTCATACCGCTGTTTGTATAAGTTTCGATCGCGGCGAATGCTTCTGCGATGTTGGGCAGGAGTTCGACGGTGGCTCCATAGCCTCGTGCGGCGTCTAGGTAATTCTGCGGCGTGTTCGCCGGCATCAGTATCAGCGATTCGACACCGAGATTCGTTGCCGCATACGCCACGCCCTGCGCATGGTTGCCGCCGCTGACGGCGACTACCCCTTTCTGCTTCTGTTCATCGGTTAACGACAGTATCGTGTTGAATGCCCCTCTAGGCTTGAATGAACCTGTCTTCTGGAAAAGCTCGTATTTGATGTAGACGTTCGTCCCGAGGCGGCGGCTAAGGGTATCGCTGCGTTCGAGCGGTGTGCGTTTGACGTACGGCGCTATGGTTTCGCGGGCCTGTTTGATGTCGTTGAGGGTGATCATTTCGGGCGCAAGTCTAGCATGGAAAATCGTTACTTTTATAGACGGATAAGTTAAGCTATCGACGGACACCGAAATTCAAGATCTTGAATTGTTAGGAAGCGAGTTGGCAACGGTAGAGCCACCCGCTGACGCAGGTGGTACTGACAGAAATGAGAAGATTTTTTTCCGCTCTCGCGTTGTGTATTTCGCTGCTTGCGGTACTCTCGGTCTGGTTTTACCGGGCTGAGGCGGCTAAGGAAGACGCCATTCTCACACTCTTGAATTTGCCCGCTCCGCCGCCGCCTAATCCATTGGTCAAGACCCCAGCGGGAACGCGTCCCCCCGAATTTTACGACAAACAACAGCCGCCGCCGGATAATGCTCCGATCGAAGACCTAATGGAATATTGGTCGAAGATGAGCGTGGGGTATGCGGATCTGAATTACAATCCGCGACCATCCGCTACCGTTGCGAACCGCATAATGAGCGAGCTTCAGGAAGATCCGGATAAGCTCGTCGAATACCTGAACATTTTCCAAGGTGACCGGCGAGCGGAAGAGATGGCGCGCGGGCTTTATCGCCAACTGGAGGCGGCGGACGATGACGAGGAAAGCGGACGTGTCGACACGCTGAAGGCATGGCTGAAGACGAACACCGACGATTTCAGCGGGGAGCTTGAGGCGGCGGCCGCGCGAATAAGAGACGCGAACGAATACGTAGAAAATCAGGATGAGCTGCTTTCGCTGACACGTGTAAATTGGGACAGGGCCGAGCTGATCGTCACGCGAATGTACAACGACAAGAGCCAGAAGGTGTCGCAGGTGTTGGCGACCTGGGCGCTTTATCAGCGAGCGAAGGAAACGGGTGGGCTTGACGTCGATAAATATCGCGACGAATTGAAGGCGGTGGTCGAGAACACGGAAGCTACCGGCGGAATGCGCGATCTGGCACTGGACGCGCTGGTGAAAGACGAGGGTTGGGCCGGACGCGACGATTGGTACGTCGGGCTGTTCGAAGATGAGACGCTGTCGGACCTGCGTGTGAACGGGCGTTCGTACACAGGCCTGACGACGATCATGTATCACATCCCGGACGATAGTTTGACCGAGCGGATGATCGGGCTGATGTCGAGCGATAACGTTTGGGTTCGGACGGCGGCGGCGAAGAATCTGTTGATACGTCTGGGCCGGCTGACCGATTCTCCGAAGAACGAGAACCTGCGGCGGCAGATGGTCGAGTCGATGCTGCCATGGCTTGCGAAGAAGGATTGGATCAAGGCGGACTCTTCCCAGCGATCCGCTCTAGTGCAGTCGCTGCAGTCGGTGAAGATGCCGGAGGCTGTGCCGGCGTTGATCGAGGCGTTGAATGAGAGGGAGTCGATGTCGGCGTCGGTTTATGCGAGCAATATAGCAGCGAACGGCGCCAATATGGCCACGAATGTGGTCAGGACGTCGAATGTCACCATAACTGATATTGAGTCGGACGACGTTTCGGAAAGTCGTAGATTGGAAGCAAATCGAGCGGTTGCGAATGCCCTGAATGCGGCTGCAAACGCGGCAAATGCGGCGGCGAAGGCAGTCGAGGCTGCCGCCGGGAACTATTATCCCCTGCGGAGCGCAGCGATCGCGGCGCTTGGGAATCAGAGGGATACGCGTGCCGTAGCTTCGCTGCGTCGGGTGCTGATAGAAGCACAGGAGTGGGAGCGGACGTCGATCGTGAAGGCATTGCTCGACTGCAACGGGTTCTCGACGGAAGAGCAGGTTGCAGCGATAGAGTATATGGCCCGGAGTGTTGGTGATATCGACGAGGCGTTGAAGGAGGACGAGACGGCGACTGGCTATAGCGGATCGGTGAAGAACCGGGCAATGTTTGCTCTTCGATCCTCGATCGCAGAGCAAGGGACCCGCGTCCAGCAAACCAAGGAAGAGGTGGAGGACGCAGACAAGGAGTTTGACGAATACCGGCCGCCACGTGACGAAACCGAAGTGGTCGCTGAGACGATAAATTATGTGGATCCAGGGCAGGTCCTCGGCCCGGAAACTAAGCTCACCGAAGAGACGGTCAAGTTTCTTGTCGCCACTCAGCTTGTTTCGCTGGACGATCCTGACGAACCGTTGGTTCGAGGGACGGTCGATCGGATCGCGGCGCTTGATACGCGGGAACCGATCGTCGCGAATGCGTTGCGGAAGGTAATACTTGGGTGGAACGGCGCGGCAGTTAATTCGCTGATAATGCGAGACACGCGGGCGGGGAAGTTGGATGTCGATGCGATATTGAAGCTGCTGGCGAAACGCAAGGAGTTGCGTGAAAAGCAGGCGGCGGACGTAGCCGAGATGCGCGGCGGGGTTCCGGCGGCGAAGGCGATCGGCGCGTGTTTGCTAGAGGACAAGGTTGGGTACGACGCGATGCTGACGACTGGGCCGGATGCGGCGAAGGTAGCGCTATTCGCCTGCGCGCGGTTGATAAGGGCGGAGTTACCGCTCGCCAAGGTCGTGCCGAATCTGAAGAGTGCGAACAAGATGCTCGCGATTGCGGCCGAGCGCTATCTTGTGAGCGAAGATTCGCACGAGGCCCGCGCGGCGATCCTCGCGTTGTATCCGAATCAGGCGAAGATCCTCGGTGCGACGACGGTCTTTAATGTCCCAGGACTCGAAGCGACGCCGGGTGTTTTTCTTCGGGACGTTTTCGCTTCGGTGAATCCTTATTTCGGTGCCGAAGAGTACGCGTATCTTTCGTTCATGCAGACCGGCGAGGCTGAAACCGAGAAGCGATTGCAGAATGAAGTTAAGACGAAGCCGGACCTGCTAGGCATCTATTCGTTCGATAAACAGTACGTGCGGATCTATCCGGACCGTGCGGTGTTCAGTTGGGAGGACGATCCGGCCCGGTTTCGCGAGCGAACGCTTGAGCCGCAGCAGTTCGAGAGCCTGAAGGCATATTTTGCGAGTTCGCGGGTTGAGGATCTGCCACCGTTTCTGGCGTGCTCGTCGGAGTGCGAATCAAAACAGCTGTTGATGATCGGCAAGGTGGGCGGACGGCGTATTTATCTGAAGAGCGAGGGGAAACTTCCGCAGTTCTTCGCGAATCTTCAGGGCTTTTTCGACGAGATGAAGAAGCAGCCTGCGAAGCTGAAATACTACGCGGGCGAGCAGGCTCCCGGGCTTGAGGTGCTGTTTGACGATGAGAATCTCGCGGCGATGAGTGTGTGGAAGAGCGGCAGCGACCTGCGCGTTTTGATCGCCGACGAGCCGCGCGAAAAGCTGATCGCGAAGGAGGTCGACCGACAGAGGGAGCTGGAGGCAACACAGCTCGAGGCTGAGCAGAAAAGCGTCGACGGCCTCTATCAGAAATACTACGATCTGGCTGAGACAAAGCGTTTCGAAGCGAGTGGTTGGTTCCGCGTTGCCGACGGCAAACTGGGTGAGCGCGTACCGCAGCCGGCGGCGGCGCAGTATATACCGTCGAACGATGGCCTTTCACCCGCTGCCGGTTACGGCCAATGGGCGGCGAAGACTGCGACGTTCGAGATCCGGGCGGATTCGAGTGGCTTGTATAAGGTTGCTAACGGACGGTCGGTCAGAGTTCGTCAGGGCAATTATTCGCTTCCGGTCGTAACGACGAACGGAAGATGGGCAATCGCTTCGAAGTACGATGACGCGGCGGGCGGCGGGCTCGTCCGGGTCGATCTCACCAGCGGTCGGGAATATAAGGTCGGCACGGAAGATCAATATTTGTCGAAAGCCATCGCCTATATTCCATCGCGAAACTTACTGCTGGTCTCAGCGGCCGATGAGGGTGACGAGCACAGCGACGAGTATGTTGAAAGCCGACACGCTTCCGCGTACGAAACTGGCCTGGGATATCACCTAATGAATCCGGACACGGGCGCGATCGTCGCTGCCGTTGGGGAGTTCAGGCCGCTTGTACATCAATCATTCCGAGCTCTTCAGCCGGTTGCCGGGTCGACCACTGAATTTTGGGCAGCTCTCCCTCGCGGAAAGGCGGGAACACTTTTTGGGATCTACTCAACTCGAAGCTTCTCTTTCAAGCCAGTACTGCGTCTTCCAAAGATCATTTTCGATAGCGTTGAAATGTGGGTCGACGAAGGGGAGAAAAAGGTCTACTTCATCCACGAAGGGCATCTGCTGTCTGCGCCGTACGCCACCCCCGCTAGATGACCTACCGCATTTACTACTCGCCTTATTACTACGCTGATATCGGGGATGGTCATGTATTTCCCATCAAGAAATTCGAGCTTGTGCGCGACCGGTTACTAGCTGAGGGGACGATCGATGCCGACGAGATCGTTGAGCCGCAGCCGGCGGTGGTCGATGATCTGATGTTGGTGCATACCGACGAGTACATCTCGCGCCTGTGCTCCGGCGAACTTACGGCGAAGGAGGTTCGAAAGCTTGGGCTGCCGTGGTCGGAGTCGCTCGTGCGGCGGTCGTTTCACGCGATCTCGGGGACAATAAATGCGGCGAAGGATTGTTTGACGAGCGGCATTGCGTCGAACCTCGCGGGCGGGACGCATCACGCATATCCCGATCGCGGGGAAGGGTTTTGCGTGTTGAATGATATTGCTGTGGCGATCCGTGTCTTGCAGCGTGACGGGCTTGCGAAACGATTCTTGATCGTCGATCTGGATGTACATCAGGGCGACGGAACCGCATTTATCTTCCGTGTCGATCCCGGTGTTTTTACTTTCTCGATGCACGGTGCCAAGAACTATCCGCTGTTCAAACAACCGTCATCCCTCGACATCGAGCTTGCGGATAAGACCGGAGACGATGAGTATCTTCAGACGCTGGAACACGCTTTGTCGCGGGTGATCCTGCACGATCCGGACGTCATCTTCTTTCTCGCGGGTGCAGATCCGTATGAGAACGACAAGTTAGGGCGACTAGCTCTGACGATCGAAGGACTTCGACGTCGTGATGAGATGGTCCTCGACCTCGCTCGTGACCGCGGCGTGCCGATCGTGACGACGATGAGCGGCGGTTATGCGGCGGACATCGATGACACGGTCGAGATCCATGCGAATACGATCCGAGCGGTCAAATCCGTCTATTTCGGAGCCGTATCTGCTTCCGTATAACTACTCATACCTAAGCGACTCGATCGGATTTAGTCTGCTTGCCCGGATCGCTGGCATTACGCCGGCTACAAAGGCGATGCCGCAGACGAGCAGCATAATTGCGGCGATGGAGAGCGGTTTGAACGCAAAGAGGCTGAAGCCTTCGAACGAGCGGGCGTAGAATTTCACCAAGACCTGATTCGCGACAAGGCCGGTTACGATGGCTGCCGCTGCTCCGAGAAAGGCACCCCAGAATCCGATCAGTACCGATTCCAGCGAGAAGATGGCGAAGATCTTGCCGCGGCCCATTCCTAGAGCTTTTTGCAAGCCGATCTCTTTTGTGCGTTCGAGCACGGCGATGACGAGCGTGTTGATGATGCCGAAGGAGGCCGCGAGCAGAGCGACCATCGCGAAGAGATTCATTCCGGTCTTGAAGATGCCGATCGCGTCGTATGTTCGCTGTCGAGTGTCGGCGACAGTTTCGGCCTGGAAACCTTTTTCGTCAAGCTGCTTCTTGATCGCTTCGATCCGAGCCGGATCGCTCGAGTCCATTTGGATAGTGAAGCCGAAGAAACGATCGGCTCCCTCCTGAGTGCTTTGAGCTTCAAAGATCAATTTGGCGACGTCAGCACTGACGAAAGAATTGTTGTTAGTCATAAATCCTTTCGTCATCACGCCTGTGATCGCTAGCTGGACTGTCTTGATCGAACCGTCGGGAAGTTTGTAGCCCACAGTCGCGGTCTTGCCGACGAGGTTTTCGATCTTCTCGTCGAGGGCTCTCGCAAGGCCTATCGGAAGCACGATCTGATTTGGGCCGCTGATGCTTTTTCCGGCTTCGGTTTGGCGACGAGTCCGTCAGAGAGCATTCCGAGTTCGAGCTTGTATTTCTTACTTCCTTCTACCGAGATGTGCTCGCCACGGGCATTGTAGCGGGGCGTGACGCCGACGATTCCCGGGATGTCGCAAACGACCGATTCGATCTGCGTTTGGGTCAGCAAGACAGTTTCCGGGTCGATGTCGATATCGTCAGATTCTTCCGTTTCCTTGTATTCGACGGCATCACCGCTCGACTGACCATCTCGTCGTTCGATCTTCTTCGACACCATCGCGACGCGATCGCCGTCGATATTCTTGATCTGGCTTTCGACGTAATCGCGCATTCCGTCGCCGACGCCGTTGGTCATCGTTAGCGTGAACGAGCCCACGAATATAGCGAGCACCGTCAGAATCGTGCGGAGCTTGTTTCGGAAGAGGTTACGGTTAGCGGTTTTGATCAGATCCCAGGTTTTCATTGTGC
>JAQSDP010000480.1 GCA_029945985.1 bacterium
TAATAGGGGTGGAGCCCCTCGTGGGCTTCACCGTCATATTGGTCAACCGGCTCCACCGAGAAGCGGAACACTATATCCAGTAAGTGTGGTTTCCAAGCCGAAATCGATTAGCATCAGTCATGGATAGCGGTCGACTTCTGGGGTTCGCAGCAATGTGCTGATGATTGCATCGTCAGCTGAATCAATGATTGACGAAAGCCAGCCCGCTGCGACTTGCCCCGGGGGGAGGGCGCTACGCCGAGTGATCTCGCCTAGTACGTCCGTCGTATCTGCGCTTTCGTCGCTAGACATATATCGGTTTTACGCACACAACCGCCTTTTTCCGATCACCCCCATCGCTCGATAATTGATTGGACGCAAAAGATGTGCCAACACTTACCGGGTTCATCGATCCTCAAACAATCGACCCATTGATCTTTGAGACGGCGTCGAAAAAGAGTGATCGCTGGATATCGGACATGTAACCAACCGACGATATTTCATTCGAACCCGATCAATCTCATCCCGGGACAGGACGGAAACGCATCGCGGTGTCTTCACCTCCCATTTTCTCGTTATCTAGATGATGTCCTTGTTGTCAGAGTGAGACTAGAGTTTCATTTTGGATCGGAACCCTTGTTCGTCTTGGTCAATGGGATCCCACGGATGAGACCACTACCGCTGACCGAGTCGTTGGCGGAGTTGCAATCGTCGTTCGTAGCTAACGCGTCAGAGGCATTCAACGGAGAGTAGACGATGCGTATCGTAAAACGCGGCGTCGCACGCATCGTCGAAGTGTGGGTGGCTGTTACCCGTAGACTCCTTCCTGCCAATAGTTGGGCGAACGGGATGCGCGCAAGGCTTACAAATGATTCTTTGGCTCCTGTCGAGATTTCGACCCATTGGCGGTCGACGGGAGAACGAAAATCATTCTTAGAAAAATTATCAATATTGCCTCTGATCGTTAAAGTCGTTCCAGAACGAGATACGCCGATCATGTTGGAGACTTCGAGGTCAGTACAGACGGACGGTGGCGCCGATTCGCTAAGGCTGCCCTTGAGCCCAAGGTCGAAGCGAATAGTCTGGGTGCGTTCGACCGAAATATACACTGTCAACAAAAGCTTTTGAGCTGTCGGAACCACAAAACTTGCGTTACGTTGTACATCGTCAGATGTGCCGGAGTCGCCTCCAACATAAGCATCCGCTCCGCAGCAGGCTGGCCCGCTGATCGACACGGACATACTGCCCCCGCCTGAGGGTGGCTTAAAGGTTAACGAAACACTAACCCTGCCGGGAGCAACCGGGACTGAGTAATAATAAGTTCCCGGACCAAGATTCCCGGTTAACGGGAAGGCGGCTACACCGGTCGGGTGAGCCTCATCAACGGATTGTCCGCTTGCGGTTTCCGGCGTAACGAAAAGGAGAGCGATCACGCACAGAATGGATAGTTGCCGAAGTGAAAGAAATAACTTTTCCATTCGTTGCTCCTATGTCCCGATACTGTAACGCAACTTCATTTCTTCTTCTTCACTATTGTGACTTGCACTGTAAATTCTCCAACATTCCCCTCGGGTGCATCGTCGTTTACTGTCAGCCACAAAGTGCCGCCTCTCGCCACTACTACTTCCTTTTTCTCCCCGTATACCCAACTCTGCGCGGGCTGAGGCTTTTTTGAACTGGTGGGATTGATCTTGGCTGCAAGGCCATAACGCATTTTCGTTTCGAGCGGATAGTATCCAACAGGTTGTTCCGAAAATTTCGTTGTTCCTTCGGGTCCATAAGCTCCATATGAACCGCCAACATCGACTTGGCCTTTAGCTTCAAGCTTGACCGTGTCGCCCGTAGCAACTGTAATTCCGGTATTCACCCATTTCAATCCGGTTTCTCCCGGAACTACGATTTCCTTGGTGGTTTCATCTTGCGCGGCGACGCTGGTGGTTACTATGAATATAGCCAGAACTGCGATACAGATGCCGAAAATCGATCTCATATTGTCTCCTTTTTTGATGAACCCATTTGCTGATCTCAAATACTCAACAGCTAATAGTTAAGCATAGGTCTCCGCAACATCCCGAGACGATGGAGTGAGGGCACGTCGGATGCTTACGGTCCGAGAACTATGGCTCCAGATCTAACGACGCAAGGCCCGTTTCCACCTCGAAAGGAACCGAAGAATGTGAATGCTTGATCTTCCAGAGGCCATCTATCTTTCGACAGCAAAGAGTCGCCCGCCAGCACATGTTGATCTTCATGCCGTCGCTCTTTATGCCGACCACTCGATTGAGGCTGTAGCAGAAGGCAAGATAGTCACCCGCCTCCACCTCGAGGTTGCTGATCTCAAACCCAATCGCCCCTTGGAACGAGGAGAGCCAGCCGGTTAGCCGCTCTCGAAACAGGTCCGAGCCTTTATACTCGAGTGGATTGACGACGTCGAAGGCGACAACGTCCGAGGTGTAGTGTGCCATTACCCGTTCGATATCCTTTGAGCGGACCGCAACGGCCCAGTCATCTATCAGCTCGCGGACCCTTCCATTGTTATCCATTGTATCCATACTTTGGGCTGCCATAATATTCCGCCGTCTAACCGATCAGGTCGGTGTCCCGCTTGGATTCGATATGTGCTCATGAGCGTCCCGCTCGCCGTGCAGTTTAGCACCAGTAAACCCTGCTCGCGATGCGGCGTTCTCGATCTCTGCGTTAATCTTTCCCCCGATAAGGATCGCGGAGGCCGTCACGTAGAACCAAAGCATAAGCACGATTACTCCCGCAAGCGATCCGTAAGTCACCGAGTAAGAATCAGCGAATCGCAAGTAAGTGCTCAATACAAAAGACGCGGTCAGCCAGAGAGCTACGCCAACGAGTGAACCGGGTGTGATCCAGTACCACTTCTGCTCGCGGAGATCAGGAGCGAAGTAATATATGATTGCGAATGCGAAGAGGACGAAGAGGACTGCGACGGGGATTTGGGCAATAGCCCAGAGAGCCCCAAATGAGGCTTCCTGCCCGAGCGAACCAGCAATTGATCTCCCCACCGTCCCGGAGTAAACGACCAGAAGTAGGGCCACGAGCGTTACCGTAAGCAGAACGATCGTCAAGCCCACCCCTGCCGCCCGCACCTGCAGCCACGTTCTGGACTCGCGCACGCCGTACATCGCGTTCAATGACTCGGTCAGGGCTGTCACGCCTAGCGATCCGAACCAAAGGGCAGCGACCCCGCCAAGAAGTAACTTTGCGATACCCGATGATGTGGCAATCTCGTCACCGTAGAGGAGATAAGCGTGAATGCCAGAGAGGGTGCGAGCTTTTTATGAAAGCTATCAGGTTGAACCGCAGATCCCGGCCAGCCGACACGAAGAACCCAAGCACGTTCACGAGGAAGATCAACAACGGGAAAATGGCGAAGAGAAAATAGAATGCGAGTGCTGCCGCGTGAACTAGTAAGTGCCCGGCATAAATTTCTATCCAGACGCGATGGAGAAGGGCACCCCAGTTCAATCCGGCGAGCCGCCGAATCGATGTATACACGGATTCCACCTCTAAACTCTCCTCATTGTCTTGGATCTTAAATGACATCTCCAATCGCTTAACGCAGGACGGCGATTCTTGCGAGCGGACACGAAGCAGGAGGCCCTGCCGGCCATAAGGCTCATTATCGGCTAATCCTTTGTCGTCTTTTCCGATTATAGACACGCCTTCCCCAATATCCCGCCTTCTAAACATAGGTTTCCATCGTGCACATTGAGCGTTCGATTAAGCTAACGAGATTCTGCTTCCGATTCGGATTCGGAAAGTTCTAAGCCTCCGGGTCACTCTCACCTTGTCGTCGCTAATGACACGAACGGATACCTTCAGGCCCGCCCTTTTTTTGCGATGTGAAAGTGGGGCCAGCACAACGGTATAACAGTTGCAAAGCGGCCCCTGAAATGTCACGATATGCAGCCGAAGATCCCGAGGTTCCATTAGAAACTTTAATGACCGATATATATCCATTCAACGTCCACCAATCTCAAGGGTCAATCGCACAGGCAACTGAGGCCCTTCGCGTCGAACTGCGCAAGGGCAGCCGGCTCGTGGGCCAACAATGGGCTGATACGGCCGACGGATACGTCCGGCAGTTGCTTTTTCTCGCCGCTAAGGAGGTCGGCATGGTGCCTTTATTGACCGAACACGCAGTAGTAGTAACCGGTTCGCTAGGCCGGCGGCAGGCCACGCCCTACTCCGATCTCGAGTTCTTCATTGTGGTTTCGGACGATAAACTGCTGGCTCCGTATCACATCTTGATCGACAAGATGTGGGATCTGAGCAAACAGATCACGGAAATTACGAACTCGTACACGCCGGACGTTTATTTCCGAAAAGGCTCGTCGTTCAACGTCATGACGGCGGATGGCGAGATGCTGCCTTACGACAGTGGGAGAGATCTGCAGGGGGCTCCGGTCGGGATCTTGTTCGATCAGATCGTCCGCAATATGATCGAGGGCGGGCGATGCATCACGGGCAACGGACAGCTCTATAGCGATCTGTGCGAGCATGCGCGATACTTTACGCCTCGCAAGCTAGCCCTTGCCGAGTACAAAGAATGGGTAGGTTACGCCAGAAAGGATTTTGCGAACGCGTTCGCCGGTGGAGCGAGGCCGACCGGGTCTATCGATCTGAAGGGGATGATCCTGCGCCCGGTCCTGTACACGACGTACTGTCTGGGCAGGTATTACCGCGTGCCGGGAAATGGGGATATAGGTCACATCCTGCTGCTGCAGTCGAAAGGCAAGATCTCGTCCCCGGTCTCCCACCTGATGAAAAAGACGCTCGACGACGCGCAACTGATCCGCCTGCAGCTGCACGCCCGACACAGAGGAGAGTTCGATGAGGTCAGTTTCGATCACCCACGCGTTAAAGAGTGCCTGCGGAACATATCGGCGTTAATGGGAATGGGCGAGGCATGGCTTAAAAAGAAAAAGGGCCAAGCCAAAGGTACCGAAAAGCTGAGCGCAACCTTCCGAACGATGATGCCGCTTTCATACGATCTGTTCCGCGTTGCGCAATTGTGCAAGTAGCCTGTGATTAAGCGTCTCACGCCCGCGTAGTGTTCAGCTCCGCGGGGAGTTCGGCTGTTTGTCGGCTACCGTTATAGGCCGGCTGGATAGCTCTACGATCTCGGCGATCTCTTGCATCGTGCGGCCCTCCGCGACGTACCGCCGCACGATCTCGTCAAGATGCTTCCTCCATCGCCGCTCACCCGCCCGAGGGCTTGTCTCAATCCCGAAACGCCGCAGCACATTGCCCGCTGTCTGATGCGAAACTCCACACGCCTCGGCAACTGACGTGACGGTCATTGTCCCGTCACGGTAAAGCCGAACGATCATGTCTTCTATTTCAAGAGCTGTCCGCACAGTGAAAAGAATAGACGTTTAACGGCAGATCCACTGTTTAAGTTCCGGGCTAGACTTCGCAAAAACTCGAGGCCGCAGATGGACGATTGTGAGCCGCACCGACGACGACTGAGAATACCGTTAATCGAGCTCAGCATTTAAGTCTGCGAGCCGGAAGATCAATCGGGCGATCATGTATACCAGTGCCGAATTCAAGACAATCCGGTCCCGAGGACCAATACAAACGTAGCATCCGACGACCCGATGGGCTTCTCCGTCACCAAGTTGAGAAGTCGATCCACTGCCAAGCTCGACGGCAATGTGAAAATAAAGGTACCGACGCCAGCCATCTCACTGTTCCCACGGTCATAGATACGGAGGTACGTTTCATGCGCCAACATTGCTCCCACGGCCACGCAATATGGCACAGTCACATTGCATATTTGCTAGACTTCATCGGCTTCGTTGGATCTGCAAGGGCAACGGAAGTGAGCGTGGGCGCTCAGCATTCCTTTCAGTTTCTGCTACCTCCACGAAGAAGTGACCTTGGTTAAAGGTGGAGCCCTTCACGAAGGTACTTGTGAAGGTCATCGGCGGATAGCTCCTTGAATTTAGGAGCACTCAAATCGCTGATGTCAAGCATGTGTATCTCCACGAAAAGAACCTCGACCTTTTCAACTGAAATTTATTCCAATACCTGAACTGCTTCCGTTGTTTCCCTACGATCGCGACCTGTCCAGTATCCCCAAAATCATGGCTAAGCCGTCAATGCCAACGGTTCGTAAACGGCGATAAAAATGTGCTTGCCCTGTTTCTTATAATCCCCGAACGAGAGTTCGATCGGGAACTCGTGGCCCTTTTTATAAAGGGCCGGGACCTCGACATGGTCCCACCGAATATGCTTTTTGCCGGTTCTAACGTAACGAGCCTGCCCTGCTTTGTGAACTTCACGCAGATACTCCGGCATCAGCATCGTCAAGCTCTTCCCCGTCATCTGATCCTGCTCGTGGCCGAAGATTCTCGAAGCAGCTTCGTTGACGAACAGTATCGTGCTTTTATCGTCGATGCTGATGATCGCGTCGTTCGCAGTTTCGGCAACTAGCCGATACTGTTCTTCGCTTTGGCTAAGCGCCGCCTCGATTCGTTTGCGCTCTATTCCGTTTGCGAGACCGTTGGCCACCGAAGCCATCGCTGAAAGGGTTCCTTCATGAAGCGGATGCTTGGCAAAGACGCTCATCACCCCCATTAGACGGTCAGCGACGATTAGCGGGTACCCCGCAAAGGCTATCATCCCCTCGCGAACGGCCCATTCCTTGTCGCTTATCCGCGGATCATTCGGAACGTCATTGGTTAAGTGGGGAGCGCGCTCTTGCGCGATTAGGCCGATCTTGAAGCTGCCAACGCGCACCCTTGAATGAGCGCCATCCAGACCGGTGTACATTCCCGCGCTAGCTTGAAGTTCGAGCACGTTTTCATCTTCGTTTAAGGTCCAAATGCGAGCGAAGGCGACATCGAGATGGCTTACTAAGTGCTGGACACAGGTGTTCAGCAACTCCGACAACGGCTGGTTCTGCACCAGAGCGTTTCCAATGTCGCTACCGAGACGCAGTGCCTCGTAAAGTCTGTCGCCAAACGGATCTTCGTCGGTATGGTTATCACGCATATGCAATGCAAAAGTCTGATTTCAATTACCGGTTGTTCAACCAGCATAAAAATGAAGATCGCCTGGCGACCAAATTACTTCTAAGGGTTTGCAAGGCTCAACGAAGTCGTTTTCGCATCCGAATATTTTTCCGGTCGCGCCATCCCCATACGAACGAGACCGGATTAAATGTCGAACGGCCGAAAACAGCTAGCGACAGCAGGAAGCGAATGTAATAATTAGAGAATGTTACGAGCTGTACTATACGCATGCAATTTGTCGAGATTAATTCACTTCTGAAGAAATATCCCATTTCGGATTGACTATAAAGCCTACTTGCAAACTTTGAGCCACAATCTAGATGCTCGATTTGGCACTTCGACGTTAAAGTCTGGCTGACGGCCTGATGTGCAACCAAGGAGCGCTCGCGCGAACAGACCAGCCAAGGACCCACTTTCCTGGCTGGTCTTTTTGACGAATCGGATTGGACGCTAATTCGTATTTATCCGATTCGTCGAGCTTATCGGTGCGCGTCCTTTGTGCTTTTTAAGAAAAGCTTAAAGGACTCCATACGTCCACTTTTTTAGATTGGCAGCCATTAATCACTGCCAGCAAAACGTTGATGGCTGCTGCTTCCGAAATTGGCGGTAGAGGAGGACACTACGAGTTACTTGTACACTTTCAAAAATGCACGTAATACGAGGTATTTCGTCAGTGCGATGTCGCACACAACGTCGTTCCGCGCATCACTTTTTTCTCGCAATCGCGTTGACCAGATCTGCGATCTCTTTCGCTTTGCCGGCGACTTCGACGCCTTTCTCGATGCGGTCGATCGCGGTCTCAAAGTCTATGACAGGGGCAGATTTCCTGCATATCCCAGGCAGGTGATCGCTCTGCCCCGGAGAATCCGCAATCGATAAAGGAGGGAAATACGCTCCTCGGCGAAATAGGCTTTCCAAAGAGTCTGTTTGTCGCTGAACAGATTTGCCTTACATAACAAGTATCTTATTTCGAAATAAAGGACTACAATGATGCGCCCTAGCAAGCACACAGCCGGAGAACGAATCCGTATCGACAGCGAGGCTTTCGTCCTTTCGCAGGAGGAACAGTCGATCTATGAAAGTAATCAGAAACGCTTCGGTGTCTTTTGTTCTGCTTGTCCTCATGGCGTCCGCGGCTTATTCACAGGAGCAGTTCACTCATACTGTCACGGCAGCGAACAAGTACTGCAACGCGACTTGTTCGACAACTAATATCTCCAGCCCGTTCGCGATACTGATCGTCTCGCCCGTCTTGGTGAATGGCACGAATCGCAATCCGCATCCTATCGGTGTCTTTTACGTAAATGAGTTGAAGAAATGGAGCATCATCAATGTTGACGGTGTGGCCCTCACCGAAGGGGTGAAGTTCAACGTACAGTTTTACCTCGACCCCGGTCCGAATCAATTTGTATTCGTCGTCGCCAAACAAGGCGGTACGCCCTGCATCGACCATGCCGGTCTCAACGCAAACCGAACGCGCAGGTCCTATTCTCCCCGACCGGTTCCCCCCGAGGGGCCTACTTTAACAAGCACGACGCCAAGATCGAGTATGATGGCGGAGCTCGTCAGTGGTGCATCATCAACCTCAATGACCAACCGGTAAATCAATACACCGCTTTTAATATCGTCGTCACTGGAGGCTTGTCCGGCCCCGTTGCAAATGCGACGCCTACGCCATCCCCGACACCGCCCACTGGCGGGACGATCGTGCCCAACTACCCGCCGCCGTACACACCGCCGCTGACGCCCGCGGCGACACCCGTTCCGACGCCTGTCGCAGTTTCGACGGCGCGTCCTTATCCAACACCCGTGGCCATCACAACGCCGATACGCACCTCGACAACCGTGCCGACGAAGACGGTTGCCCCCCAAGTCCCGCATGATTGGACGCTCCGCCCGGACCGCGTCCCTTCGATCCGGCCGAATGCGGAGATAATTCTTTTTATCCACGGTATGGATTCTCGTGCTGAGGAAGCGGACGATATCACGAAAGCCTTGTTCGCTCTTAAGGCCGCCGGAACTGAAACTCAGCCCGCTCCGCCGCCCACAAGCAGTTCTGGGCCTGATCTGCGGAACGTGACCGGCCTTCAGCAGATTCTCCAAAAATACGAAGGGTGCATATTGGAGCGGTACGAGACAATAATCGATATGATCAACCGGCAGTTGGACCCAAAGCTGTCAGCGCTCGCTTCAACATCCGGCCTACAGGAAAGAGACCAGATCCAATGCGTTGCGGGCAACACATGCTCGCGCACTTTCCGTAGTACCACGTTCGCGACGCTGCAGGCGCAGGCGGCGACGGGCGATACGTCGAACTTCGAAGCGCGCTTGAAAACTATTGTTCCGATAGATTGTTTTGACTGTGCGACCCATCAAGAGCGCCACACAAAGCACGTCCACTGCACAATGGGCTGCGGCGGCAACCAGGGAGTGGACATACTGCACCCCGAGCGAAGCATTGGTGTTTGTTTCGAGTCATGCAAGGTGATCGTCGACGCGGCGAAATGGCTTACCGACGCCATAAACGACATTCATCTGGCAGTCGCGGCGGTCAGCGGCGGCCCGCCTGGTCGGTCGGCTCCCGGCCCTTCGACAATCGCGGCCAACTTCTCGACGGTTCGGTTCGACTCATGCCCGATCCCTTCCGAAGGCTGCCCAGAGCAGTGCGATAATGCTGACGAGTTTTCTCAAGGATCAAGAAAAGGTGTGCTGTCTTCACAGTATTTCGAGCCTAAGATCCCTGCAGAAATGTTGGACACGAAGGCTCCCCCCGGAACAATATTCAACGTTCCGGCTGCTCGAAACATCGGCTCGAACGAAGGGCGGCTTAATGACGACTTGAGGGCAGCGGCATCCGACCCGAGGCCGCTGCACAGTCTCGGTTTAGCTGCATATGCGTTCGCCGCTAATGATACCAAGATGGTTAACACGGCTACGGCGCTTGCGGATCTAAGCGTCACAGGCCGACGCGCATTCGAAAACTTCAAGGCAGGCGGAGGTCCAAAAGAACTATTTTGTCAGGGCCTGCTTGACGGCCGCCCGCCGACCTTATCGGAAGCGGCCGTTTTGGATGGCTGTGCAAAGGCATTGGACAGGGCGTACCGAGTGGCAAACTTCCTGCGAACCGGCCAGATAGCAGAAACCCCGGCGGAGAAATCCAAAAAGACCGCGGAAAGAGAAGCCTTGGGTTGGATCGCGGTTTCTGGCGAAGATGACCAGCCGCACCGCCCAGTGAACGTCCCTTCGAGCGACTATCCGCAATATGACTTCGACGTGTTCGTCGAGGCGCCGCTTAGCCAGAAGGCCAAGACGGTAAAGGTGCGTGCCCGGTACACGATCGCACAATCGCAGATATCGAATCCCGGCAGCTCGGGTAAGAATCTCGTGATCATCAGTCTCGATCTGCCGTCCTCCGGTTACACGGATAATATCGATTACGAAGATGTCTCGCCGCTCGCGGAGATCGGTACGGTGAAGTTGGTGCCTGTCCCGGATTTTCAAGCCACAGGAAGAACGCCGATGCTCGATTTCATCGAAACCTTCATCGTGCGATTCGCAGAAACTCTGGACAAAAACGTTTCGGTCAAGAGTAATTTCAAAGCAGTAATGGGCGGCAGTCTTGGTGGTAACATGACGTTCAGGTTAGGTCGACGGCCAGATACGCCGTGGCTGCCGAAATTCATCGTGTGGTCGCCGGCCTCGATTTGGTACTCGATGGGCGAAGGCCCCGACCCGCTGAAGCACTTCGGCCCGCGGTCGGCCTATGAGGGTGCCGAGGCTGCGCTCAAGAATTCTCGTCCGGGCGACCGCGCCGCGTTCTTTGGCGGCTGGGATAAAGCAATACTGCCGCTGGTGATACCGATGGCCCAATCTGACACATGGACCAGCGAATATTATCCATGCAAAAAATCGGCGATCGCCGCCGCGCGACTCGATCGGCACGAAACCTACAACGGCAAATTCCTCGCGTGGCATTGGCGGCTCGGAGGAGAACAACTTCTTTACAGTCACCAGACGATCGATACGGATACCGGAAAACCGCGTTATATGTCGAACCGAAAACCGATGCTCTTGGCCTGCGGTCTCGAAGACACGGTGGCTTTCAACGACATATGTCCAGCTACACAAAACACCGCTTCCAAAATGGTAGCAACGCCTGGAAAAGCGCTGTTTCTAGCGAAGACCGGCCATTCGCTCGATAACGAGCGGCGAAACTATTTTGCGGGGCAGATCATTGATTTCCTCGGTCTTTGACGAGGCGCAAAACTAGGAGATGAATCATGAATCTTTCAGTCAAATGGCGAACAATGTTCCGCGGTTTATTCCTCTTATCGACGCTCGGGTCATTCACAAATGCCACCTCGGCGCAGGCTGAGACCCTGGGTAGCGTCTCGTATACCGCCCCAGTTGGCTGGAATAAGACCACGCAGGCGAACGTCGTCGCCTTTTCGAAGGTCGATGCAGGTACTGGCAAATTCTGCATCATTACGCTTTACGGAGCGACGCCCGGAACGGGCAAACCGGAAACCGATTTCAAACGCGAGTGGGAAAATCTTGTTCTTAAGAACATGAAGGCGGACCCCAATCCGAAGATCGAGAGCC
>JAQSDP010000481.1 GCA_029945985.1 bacterium
TCCGAATCCTTTTGCCCAGATTGTCTTTTGGTCGTCTACGAGGGCGATCGAAAGAGCCGGCAGGTCTTTATCCGCCATCTCGTGCTTGATAAATTGCTCCAGCACCTCGATCGCTGCCTCGTAGTCGGGCCGACTGCTGATTGGAATTTCCGCTCGGCCAGGGGAACGTGCGAAGACTATCAAGGGCGTGACACAGTTAACCAAGAGGCCTAGCAAGCCGACTGAGAAAAATAACCTGACGGCGCTCTGAAATTTGATCACTTCTTGCATACGTTACTTGTTAAACCTTGGGAGAATGATGCACCGTTTCCACGCCTTAAGCTCTTTCGATACCGGGGCCGGGGTTTGCTATTTGGGCGATAGTACATAGCTTCCGCCAGCCCCTTGCACTAAGGTCACGCTTTTTACCTTTCCGTCGGATTTTTCGAACTGAACAAAAAACCCCTCGGGCAAGCCCTCTACGCTAAAGCGATTGACGGCGACGGGCACGAGTGTATAGGCGGGTTGGCCGGGCAGAACCACTTTCAGTTTTCCGCCAATGATCTCGATGCTGAGCTCGATCGGCGGAGTCTTAGACTCAAAGGTGCCGGCGAAAGTCTTCAATTCCGCTTCGGTCAGTGCAACCGTCGATCGGGTATCTGCCATATCGGGTACGCGCCTGAACGGATAATCCGGCGCGATCTCGAGGGTTACCTCTTCACTCTTGCCTTGAGCGTCAAGACTAAAGGTGACGAACGCTAGTGTTTCGCCCGCCGCGCGGAACTTGGCGCGGAAGGTGTCGTAATGCCAGTGTTCTAGTTCGCTGACAAATGCCGGACCGAATCGCACATTTAATTTGCCGCTTTCAGACGTTACCTTTACTTCCCCATACAGGTCACTCTTGTAAGTACCCGCGTATTTTTCGATCGGCAGTGAGGGACGAGTGTTAAGAACCCTGGCCTCCTCTTTCTTTTTTGCGGCCGTTTTGCCCTGCTCCTGCAATGTATTGAATGTCTTTAACAGTTCGCCCGACCAATCTTTCTGTCTGCTTCCTTCTAAATACGCGTCGAAAACCTTGTACATCAAAATGTGCGGCAGCGGCGTGCCGTTCAGATTTGTGAGGATCACGACACCTAGTTTTTCTTCCGGCAAGAGTGCAACCTGGGCACGCATCCCATCGATCGCACCTCCGTGTTCTACAACCTCCTTTCCTCGATAATCGCTTAAGAACCAGCCGATCCCGTAGGTAAGAAAGTGGGCCTCAGGATATAGAAATGCATTGTTGCCGGAGATCGGGATAATGGTCTGCGGAGTATGCATTTCTTTCGCGGCTGCAGTACTGAACAGCCGCTGACCTTGAAAAATCCCCTCACCGAGTTGCAGCCGTATCCACTTCGCCATGTCGACCGCATTGGAGTTGATCGAACCTGCCGGGGCTATGTTATCGATATTACGCCAAGCGATGGGTTCGATCTTTTCGCCGAACTTCGCGTGCGGACTGGCAACATTGTCTCCATTCTTGAAAGCCCGAATGCTGGTGCTGCTCGAATTCATTCCAAGCGGAGAAAAGATCCGTTGGGCAACAAATTCGTCCCACGTCTTGCCGGTCAACTTGCCGACGATCTGCCCTGCAGCAAGAAACATCAGGTTTTGATAACCAAAATTGCTCCGGAGGCTCCAGCTAGGTTTTATATAACGTGTTCGGCGGAGGATCTCGTCGCGATCGTTCTCAGTGCCGTACCAGAGAAAATCTCCGCGCTCGAGCCCGCTCCGGTGGGTCATCAGATCGCGCACCGTCAGCTCACGGGTAACATACGGATCGAATGTCTCAAATCCTGGCAGATACTTGGTAGCCGGATCGTTCCATTTGAGCTTTCCTTCGTCCACGAGCATCGCGACCGTCGCGCCGGTGAATGCCTTCGACGAGGAACCGATCGCAAACACTGTCCGCTCATCAACGGGTGTCGGATCGCCGAGCTTTTTAACACCGTATCCTTTCGCAAGGACTATCTTGTCGTCCTTGATGATTGCAATAGCGACACCTGGAACTTCCCAGTCTTTTATCGCCTTATTGACATAATCGTCGAACCCACTAAGCTGCGCGTTCTGTGCCTGCTCAACTTGCACGCCTGCCAATACAAGCATCAAACAGCCAATTAACAAACTCTTGCGTCCTGGTTTCATATCGCCCCTTCTCTCTCGTAAGTAAACGGGGCTATGCATTGAGAGCCGCAAAGACACTTTTTCACGATCAATTAACTCTCTTGCCGGGCAGTTTCTGCCCGCCCTGACTCAGAACGATGCTCGATGCTTTACCGTCGGTTCCGACGACGAACTCGATTCGGACTTCGACCTCCTTCGCAAAGAACGTCGTTGGCGAATCTTGGAAAAGTTCGATCTTGGGTTGTCCGGTCCCCTGTGCCATGAGCTTGGACCCATCGCCGGTGATCGTGAGTGAGAAGCCGGGAGCGAGTTCGTATACCCCCGCATAACGATCGTAGAGACTGGGATCAGCGGCCGCCGTCTTTTGCTCCGGCGGAATTGGTTTGCTAGTCTTCGTCGCAGGTTGCTCCGTCCCCGATGAGCTCGTCATCACGAAACCCGTTACAACGCCTGCGGAGTTACGCGTGAAGCTTAGGCGAACACGTGAATCCTTGATGAAGAAGCCCGTTTCGGACATGGGCGTGAACTCGGTCGTTCCGCGACCCGGCAAACTAACAAAGAGCTTTCCGGCCTCGGAGCGAACGATCGCGTCTTCGGTGTCACTCAATTGATAAACCCCAGCATATTTCTCCAGCGCATCGGCCGGCAGAGTAATGGCCGTAGGTTCAATGTAAGGTTTACCGATCGCGAGCGCGGCTATTTTGAGAACGTGTTTGCCCGGCGATTCGAAGTCCCGGTTGGTCAGCATTGCGACGAACACTTTGTCTCTCGGCATCCGCAGAGCGTAGGATGCAAAGCCGTTGATTCCGCCGCTATGCTCGATAATGGGATGCCCCTCATAATTGCTTATCGACCAACCATAGCCATAGTTGGTCGCCTTGGCGTTATTCAATTTCGCGGACGTCCACGCCCGCGCCAGTGACGTCTGCTTCACCAATTTGTCCGTGTAAAGCGCCGCGTCCCAAATGGCCAGGTCGTCCACCGTCGAAACCAGCGAGCCTGCAGCGTGCGGTTGGGTCATGCTTAGATAGGCGGCATTCACAAAGCCGTCCTTGCCTTTCGAATAACCAGCGACGCGGCGAGGGATCACGCGGTCAGTATTGTCGTAGAAGGAGTTCTTCATTCCGAGCGGAGCAAAAATATTATTCTCGACGAAATCGCCGTAGGTCTGTCCGGATATTTTCTCGATGACTGCGCCCAAAAGAACATAAGCGGAATTGTTGTATGCCCACCTATCGCCCGGAGCGAAATCCATCGGCTTGTCCTTGAAGATTCCTATCAGCTCACTCATCGAAATATCCTTGCGCCACTGTGCGGCCCATTCGGGCAGCGAAGTATAGCTTTTGATACCCGAAGTGTGGGTTAGCAAATGTTCAATAGTGACCTTCTGACCCTTCGTGGGATAGTCCGGAAGGAACTTTGTAATATCGTCCTCGAGGGATAGCTTTCCCTGTTCCGATAACATAAGAATGGCTACGGCGGTGAACTGTTTTGTTATCGACCCGATTCGAAAGACCATGTCGGGCTCGACTGGCACTCCGAGTTCCATGTTGGCTCGCCCGTATCCTTTTCGCAGGATCACCCTACCGTCTCTGACCACGATCACTGAAGCACCGGGCTCATCGGCCTTATAGGTTTTCCCGAGCATTTCATTGACGGACGCGGCAAGACTTTCATCCGACGGACGAACGTCTTGTGCAAACGCCCGGGAATTTATCCCGGTAAGAATGACGAGAAGTAGTATTAAGCGAGATAGCGTTTTTGAATGGGGGTTAGTCTTGCTCATATTTTAAATTTGCAAAAATCGGTCTGGTGAATTGTCGTTTACAAATTTCTTTCCGACTAGACGGTCCATATCTGTGCAAGCACTCTCTTGAAATTACCACCGAGAATTCCTTCAATTTCGGCGTCGGAGTATTTTCGGCGAATGAGCCCCTCGGAGAGATCGAACATCCGTTTCGGATGGTCCAATCCTTCGACATCGATCTTTTCACGAAAAGCGTAGCTGCCCTTGTAGCCTGCGCGAAGTTGCTTGTTCAATTCCGCTGGCATCTTGTCGTAACCGTACAGGTCGATATCGCTGCCGACGCCGATGTGCTCGGGTCCGATAAGTTTTCTGACGTGATCGAAATGGTCGAGTACATGCTCGATAGTTGTGGGCTCGTCAACTTTAACGAACATCCGCACAGCAGTTATCCCCATCACGCCGCCAGTCGAGCCAACCTTTTTGATCGCCTCGTCAGTCTTTACGCGCGGATGCCCCGGAACAAGCGTTCGGCAGTTGGAATGTGTGATCAGCACTGGCCTTTTAGAGATCTCAAAGGCATCGAGCGTCGTGCGGTCACCGCAATGTGACACATCGATAGCCATTCCAACCTTGTTCATCTGCTCGATTATCGCGACGCCGAAATCGGAAATACCATCATCGCGTCGTTCAGTCGCACCATTGCCGATTAGATTGCGCGAATTGTAGGTTAGCTGCGAGACGCGTTGACCGAGCCCGCGGAAATAATCAACGTCGGCCGCGTTGCGGAAATGCCCGGAGTTTTGCAGCCCGAGAACGACGCCCAATTTGCCTGATCTCTTAACTCGTTCGAGGTCCGCCGGACTGTCAATTCGAATAAAGTATGCATCGTGATTGGCAATAAATGCGTTCCACGACGCAAACCATTTAAGGGCATTGTCGTATGCGTTCATTCCCCCCAGCCCGATCGCAGGGTGGATTATATTGATACCCGAATCCTTAAAGGGCTGAAAATCCGCCGCGGTAAAACTCTCGGGGTCAGTCATCCACTTATCCTGCTTCGCGAAATCGAGTGTCAGGATGCTGAGCATATCGATGACGGTGGAACGCCCGACCAACCCGATCGCACGCGAAGAATACTCGGTAGTCGAATTCGCAAATATTCGGTAACTACCGCGATTAAACATCGGCACCGCAAGTGCACCTAAACCTGCTGCCGCAATCCTCTTCACCACGTCCCTGCGTGAAATGTTTCTCTTTGCTTTCATAGCTGATCAGTAATTCGACGTTATACGGAGGAGATTTCCAACAAAGGCGAACCAAAGGAAGCCAACGCAAGCAAGTGCGAACATCGTCGCTTGGAGTTTGCCCCAGATCGTGCGTGGTTTGTTCATCCAGGCATACACAGCGTTATAGAGCACGACCACCGTCCCGATCGCCCCGATAATGCCCACGGACTGTATCAACTGGAACCACTTCGTACCGCTATCGCTAAAGACTTCGATATTCGACAACCCGTACATCGTCAGCCCCACTAGGCTCACCACGAAAACAAGGTCGATCGCAAACACGATCCAGACGCCAAGTCGAAGCCATTTGCTGGTACGCTCAAGTTCAAGCTTGTGGCCGTAATGGCGTCTTACGAGCCACGCGATCGGTGCAATTAATAGCGTAAGAAGCATAATGCCGAGCGACAGACCGAGAACCGGCAAGAGAATAGTTGAATTCTCAAACACGCCGACTCTTTGCCCCACCATAAATGGATACTTCGAAATTATCATCTGCATGTTGCCGGCGTCGTCGGGTTTGAAGATCAATAGATCCTCTCCGTCAACATCCCGAAATTTGCCGGGGCCGACGGCCTTCCATTTAATCGGCGCTCCGTTGGCACCGGTCAGCAAGCTGACCGAGATCGTGTCGTCTGCGTTGACGCCGACCGCAGCTTCGCTGAGGATCGAGGCAATGCGCAGGAATGACTTTTCAGAGCGTCTACTCAAGATGTACAAACCGGCCGCTTTTTGAGCCTCTTCCTTCGCATTCGGAACGACCTTTTCGGTCCCCGTGTGCGGATAGTAGCGGCTGATAAATGCGTCCCAGAGCATAGTCCGGTTTGAAACTTCACCTTTACCGGCACTGTTGTAAGAAACGAAGAAACCCACACCTTTGTCGAGCAGTAAATGAAGATCGCTGTGAAATGCAATGGTGTCGCCGCCATGGCCGATTATTCTCAGCCCGTTTTGATTCTCTTCATAGAAGCCGTGAGCCATTCCTCGTGCCGCGTCATCGAGAGCGAACAGCCGAGTGTGCATCAGCTGGGCGGTCTCGGGATTGAGAATTCTCTGGCCGTTCAGCTCCCCGCCTTGAAGATGGGCGAGCATGAATTTCGACATATCCCAAGCTGTGCTGCTAAGGCTGCCGGCAGGAAAGGCTGTTACCATCTCGAAGGGGACCGGATCGCCGGTCGCTAGCCGATAACCGTTCGACATATTTTCAGCCAAATTTGCAGGGAGCGGCTGGGCAAAGGTTGACCGGTCCATACCAAGCGGCCTGAAAATGTTCTCGTCGAGATAGTCGTTAAACGGTCTTCCGGACACTCGTTCGACGATGTACCCCGCCAAAGCTGTCGCATAGTTTGAATAAGCCGGAACCTTTCCGGGCGGATATATCCGCCCGGGAATGTGCGTTTTTACATATTCGCCGAGATTCGGCGGGGTTGAATCCACCACAAAAAGATCTTTGATCTGCTCCTCGAATCCGGGTGTGTGCGTGAGGATGTGTTTGAGCGTTATCGGCTCGCCGAAAGCGTCCGGTAGCTTGAAGTCAAGATACTCGTTGACATCTTTATCGAGATCGAGCTTTCCCTGCTCGTGCAGCTGCATGACGGCGGTCCAGGTGAAGAGTTTGGAGATAGAACCGGGCCGGAACAAAGTTTCCTCCGCCGAAACAGGCCTCTTGTTCGCGACATCAGCGTAACCATATCCTTTTGCAAACAGGAGCCTTCCGTCCTTGACTATGGAAACCGTTGCTCCGGCAATGTTGTCACGTTTGATCTGCTGCGGGAGAATGCCGTCAAGAAATGCTTCGACATCCGTAGCCGACAATTCCGGACTAGCCGGGGGCTGGGTGGCGGACGGCGCCTTTGCCTGGATTTCCTGTCCCGCTGGGGATGAGGGAACGGGCCCCTGTCCGAATATCGACGGAAATACGATCAAGCAGACCGTCAAAAAAACCATTCGTTTCACTGTCTTATCTCCTGTTCGTTCGAGCTAGCGTACGTGGCCCGGCCCGTATATCACCTTCCCGGGCCGTGCTCCGGTGTGCTTTCCATGTTCGATCACGATCTGGCCGTTGACGACCACGTAATCGATCCCGACCGGGCTGAGAAGCGGTTGCTGGTAAGTCGCCCGATCTTGGATCTTGTCGTAATCGAAAATTACAACATCGGCCCATAGGCCCTCTTTTATAAGACCGCGAGAGGGTATCCGCATCCTCGTCGCCGGCCAGGAAGTCATCTTACGTATGGCCTCCGGCAGGGAAAGTACTTTCTGTTCACGGACGTAGCGAGCAATAAGCCTAGCGTGATTTCCGTAGCTGCGTGGATGGGGTAAGCCCAGTCCGTCTACTGTTCCCGGTTTGAGTGCGGCTCCGGCGTCGCTGCCGATGCTTGTCCACGGAAACTTGAGGGCCGTAACGATATCCTGCTCGCTCATCATGTGATAGATCGCATACACCCGGCCCTTGCCCTGCATCACCAGATCAAACGCCGCGTCTGCCGGTTCCTTGTTTAGTTCCTTTGCGATCTCGCTGAGATTTTTGCCCTGGAAACGCGCGTTCTCTTCGTTTTGAGCATTGACCAGGACGATGTTATCCCAGCCCCCGGCCGCCTCAACGATGTTCCACCACCCGGGCGAGCCGGTTGCAATTTCCTTTTTTAGCCGGGCGCGGATCTCCGGGTCCTTCAGCCGTTCGAGAAGTTTGGTGCTCCCGCCCTCAAATGCCCAGGAAGGGATCGTGGCCTCGAGCCCCGTCCCGCCCGCTGTATAGAGATATATGTCAGCCGCTACATCGACGCCCCGAGCACGAGCCTGTTCGATCTTCTCTCCAGCCCCACGCATGAGCGTGCCCCAGCCAGGCTGATGGGCTGCTTTGAGATGGAATATTTCGACCGGCAGTCCGCCCTTCTCTCCGATGCTGATCGCTTCGTCCACTGACTCGGCGAGTTCCTTTCCTTCGCCGCGGATGTGGCTGGCGTATGTGCCGCCGTATTGTCCTGCAACCTTTGCCATTTCGACCAACTCGTCGGTTGTGGCATAGCTCGACGGCGGGTAGATGAGCGCGGTGGTCATCCCGATCGCACCTGCTTTCATGGCCGTTTCCATGATCGCCTTCATGCGGGAAAGTTCTTCTTGATTCGGAGCACTCGCATCTTGTCCAAGGACCGCGACGCGAGCCTGCGTTTCGCTGAAATATGTGCCGAAGTTGATGCTGATCCCGCTCTTCTCAAGTTCGGCGAAATACTCAGGGATCTTATCCGCGGGGACGGGCGTTCCCCCTTCGCCTCCGATCGCGGTCGTGACGCCCATAAACAACTTATTCTCGGCCAGCCCATTCTGCCGCAACACGGAACCCGACTGATCCATCACATCGATCCAACCGGGCGAAACATATTTTCCGCGGGCGTCGATCTCGCGCGCGCCTCGTCCTCGGACTTTTCCGACGCGGACAAACCGGCCGTCCTTGATCGCAACATCCGCCGCGATCCATGGGTTGCCGGCCCCGTCCAGTACACGGCCATTACGAATGACTATGTCAAATTCGGGTGTTTGCGCCGCTGCCGGCAACACGAGAGTGGTCAGGAGCGCCAGACAGATAAGTCTTTGAATAGAAACGCGGTGAATCCTCATCGTATATGTCTCTACTAACTTTGCGGGCTCGTCCTCAGCTCTACTGACTTGGTCGGCCGGGGCCATACATTACCTTCCCGGGTTTCGCTCCCGTATGTTTCCCTTTTTCGACAACGACCTGCCCGTTTACCATTACGAAATCGATACCCGTCGGCGTTCTGAACGGATACTCGTAGGTGGCGTGATCCTGAATCTTGTCGTAATCGAATATCACGACGTCGGCCCACATCCCTTCTTTGATCAATCCACGTTCCGGGATCCGTAGCCGCGTCGCCGGCCAGGATGTCATCTTTCGTATTGCGTCCGGCAGCGTGATTATTTTCTTCTTGCGTACGTATTCCGCGATGACGCGTGGAAAGTTTCCATACCCTCGCGGATGACCGCTACCAACCGTGTTCGGATCTGCCAGTTGGAGCGATGCGGCGGCATCACTGCCGAAACTTATCCATGGAAATTTGATCGCATATTCGATGTCCGATTCGGTCATCATATAGTAGAGGGCTGAAACCCGGCCGGTTCCCTGCAGCACGAGATCGAATGCGGCATCAGCCGGATCCTTGTTCCACTCCTTGGCGATCTGAGTAAGATTCTTGCCCTCAAATTTCTCATTTTCTTTATTTCCCGAATAGACGAGCACGACGCTATCCCAGCCACCGCCGGCTTCGACTATGTTCCACCAGCCTGGCGACCCGGTCTTTATCTCGCTCTTGAGCCGCGCACGGACCGCGGGATCTTTTAGCCGCTCCATCAGTTTGGCGTTTCCGCCCTCTGACGCCCACGACGGGATCACGGCGCTCAAGGCAGTGCCGCCCGCCGTGTATAGATACATATCGGCAGCGACATCAACCCCGCGGCTTCGGGCCTTCTCAATAGTTTCCCCCGCTTGACGCATCAGCGTTCCCCAGCCGGGTTGATAAGCCGCCTTGAGGTGATAGATCTCGACCGGCACGCAGCCTTTCTCTCCGATTACGATCGCTTCCTCGATCGATTGGACAAGTTCCTTACCCTCGCCGCGGATGTGGCTCGCGTAAGTGCCTCCGTACTGCCCGGCGACCTTGGCCATCTCGATCAACTCTTCGGTCTTTGAATAACTTGCCGGCGGATAGATCAGCGCGGTCGATACACCCAGAGTCCCGGCCCTCATTGCTGTTTCCACGATCGAGCGCATTCGCGACAGCTCGTCCGACGTTGGGTCGCGAGCGTCTTGACCCAATACTGCGACGCGAGCCTGTGTCGCTCCGAAGTAGGTGCCGAAGTTCATGCTGATGCCACTCGTCTCAAGGCCGGCAAAATATTCGGCGATCTTTTCCGCCGGGACGGGCGTTCCGCCCTCGCCTCCGATGCCGGTCGTCACGCCCATCAGAAGCTTGCTTTCGGCGAGGCCGTTTCGTTGCAGAACGCTGCCCGATGCGTCGAGCATATCGATCCACCCGGGTGAAACGTATCTGCCGGTGGCGTCGATCTCTCGTTTGCCCTTGCCCGTGACCTTACCGATTCGTACAAAGCGCCCGTCCTTGATCCCAACATCTGCGAGGATCCACGGATTGCCGGCTCCGTCGAGCACACGGCCGTTCCGGATGACCACATCGTAAAGTGGCTCGCTGCTCTGACCTATTGCCGAAAGCGGAAGAGCCCCGAGCGCTATAAAACAAACAAGCGTGCCGACTAAAACGCTTCGAAAGCTTTTCACTATCATCTGCAACAACCTCCCGCGAACGAGGAAACACCGGGCGAAATCGCATCCTCTTTTCGCGAAAGGCGGGATTCAGCTATCGGCTTCTCCGAGCCCGAGTGTTTTTTCATAAGATCCATTGCGCGGTCAGCGAGCTTGAAAAGATGTGGGTGCGCTCGATTACCGTTGGTGAGAATAGCGAAACCGAACTTCCGATCGCGATTGCCGAGCAAGAAAGCCGTATAGCCAGAGAGGCTGCCGCTGTGGGCGAAATAACGGTCGCCGTCCCGCACTTGCGACCACCAAGTCAGCCCGAACCCAGCGGTTTCATTCCCCCAGATACCCTCGATACTTCCTTTGAATCGGTCGTGCTGGCGAGTGAACATTTGATCCAAAGTGTTCTCGCTGATCACTCGCTTTCCTTTGAACACTCCGCCGTTCAGGTTGGCTATGAGCCAGTTCGCTTGGTCGTGGATGGTGCCATAAACGATACCAGCGGGCCAGACAGCGGCCTTTACCCTGACCGCGGGAAGCTGACTCCCCGTTTTTTCGTCGACGGTGTATGGCATTGATATACGTTCATCCATGCCCGGAGTGGGTTCGAAAGCTGTATTCACCATCTCGAGCGGGATGAAGATATTCTCCTGAATATATTTCTTGTACGGCACGCCTGAAAACTTTTCTACCAAATAACCGATAAGTGTATATGCGGGGTTTGAGTAAACGACCACGGATCCCGTCGGCTTACTGATGACCAGCGACTTGCTTAGGTATTCTGTGAGCGGAGGCGGAACCGTATCGCCCCAAACTGGGAAGGCGCCGAACCCACCGGGTAGCCCTGAGGTGTGCGTAAGCAAGTGACGAAAAGTCACAGGATTCTTTGGGTCCTCATTCTGGATCTTGAAGTCT
>JAQSDP010000482.1 GCA_029945985.1 bacterium
AGCTTGAACCTCGCCGCATCCCTGGTCGTAAACTCCGCCTCGACCCCACCCGTCGGAGCCGCATTCGAGCAACCGAACGCGGTCGCGACCATGACAAGCATCAGCATTCCGACAAATCGACTCATACCATTAGGATAATACGATTCGTCCAACAGATCTGATGTTTCCCGCGATTTGCTATCTTATCGTCAATGACAGAACAACGGTTTCTAAGATGGGGAATCATCGGTGCTGGCGATATCGTCCGGAAACGCGTGGCACCCGCGATCAGGGATCTGCCGAACTGCGAACTGACAGCGATCGCTCGGGCGAATGCGGATAGGGCCGAGGAGTTTGCGCGTGAGTTCGGAGCCAAGCGTTGGTACGCGAACTGGCGCGGATTGCTGGGCGACGCGGAGATCGATGCGGTGTATATAGCAACGCCGGTTTATCTCCACGCTCCGCAAACCATAGCCGCTGCCGAGGCCGGAAAACACGTCCTTTGCGAGAAGCCGATGGCAATGAGCGCCGCCGAGTGCGACACGATGATCGCGGCCTGCGCTGCCAATGGTGTGAAGCTTGGCATTGCTTACTACCGCCGTTTTTATCCCGTGCTTTCACGTGTCCGCGAACTGATCACGTCAGGCGAACTCGGGCGCCCGGTGGCGGCGCAGATCAATTCGTTCGAGTACGTCGATATCGCGCCCGACGATCCGCGGCACTGGTTTTTGGAGAAGGCGAAGAACGGAGGAGGGCCGATGATGGACTTTGGCTGTCACCGTCTTGAAGTGTTGGCTAACTTGTTCGGCACGGTTCGCCGGATGTCGTCGCTCACGGCCAACATCGAATGGAAAGATCGCGAGGTGGAGGACACTGCGGTCGCGACGCTTGAATTCGATGCCGGCCCGATCGCGACTGTGACGGTAACGCACGGAGCGCTCGAACCGCAGGATACGCTGGACATTTTCTTCACCTCGGGCTCGATACACATACCCGTACTAAACCGTGGGGATATTCGCATCGTGTCGAAGAGCGGGGAAAAGAACGAATCGCTTCCGGCGGCTGCAAATACTGACGAGCCCCTAATTGCCGATTTCACCGAAGCGGTTCTCAACGATCGGGGCCCAACAGTCGGGGGCGAAACCGGGCGCGAGATCGCACGCCTGATCGATGAGATCTATAGAGATTAGTCAAACTTTCTTGCGAATGCTCTCATCCAGTCGTAAGGCTTCTTAATAACGCTGAATGCCTTTGACTCAAACGAACGCTTCTTCTTGTTGGCGGTTCGCGGCTCGGCTAAACTCGCCTGCATCGGCTCGTATAGTTCCGATTCAGTCATTAGCGGAGCCTCCTGTGGCTGGTCGATCTTCACAGGCACCTCCGTCCTTCCTATCCAGATTATAGTGTCTTGAAACAGCTTTGGAGGGGCGGTCGCGGCCACCGTCGGTGCATTGGGCTGTGCGACCCCACGAACCCTACGGAAGCCACGCCTGTTCGGTCCTGATCCTTGAATATCGGGCAACTCGGAGCTATCTTCGACTACCGGTTCGGTACTATCGTCGATCGCAACGGGTTCAGATATCTGTTGATCGTGGAGAACAGGAAGCGCGGCGGTGGGCCCTATATTTTGGGCGATCTCAGGAGCCTCGGGTTCGACTGCTATCATCCAGATGAACGCGACATCCAGCAATACAACTAACGCAATTCCAGATAGCAGTTTCCACATGACTGACCTCCCTTGAAGATAAAACCCCTGATTGTTAAACCATGGACAAAGTCTTTAAAGAGTATAACTCTATTCGGGCCGATCTGCGCCAACAAAATTGCTTATGATCCGGAAAATTTCGGATCTGGCAGCCGATTGGCGTAAACTATTACCCTACAGCAAAAAGTTTTCAGGGGAGCCGATGTGGCTGAGAGTTGTTTAACACACAAGACCCTAAAACCTGATGCGGATAATACCGACGAAGGGAGAAAAACGATGTCTCAAGTAAAAAGTCAAAAGTTAAAAGTCAAAGAAGAAGCGTCTTCGGATTCCACCATACTTCCCGCCTCACAGAGAGTCTATGTTGAATCGAACGGCCTCCGCGTGCCGTTTCGCGAGATATCGCTGTCGCCGTCGAAAGCGATGGACGGCACGCTGGAGGAGAATGCTCCGGTACGTGTTTACGACACGAGCGGGCAGTGGACCGATCCGACACATAAGCATGATGTTCACGACGGACTTCCGGCACATCGTCGCGACTGGATCATTGCTCGCGGCGATGTCGAGGAATACGAAGGACGCGCAATCTTGCCTCGGGACAATGGATACCTCACCAAAGGTGCGGAAGACATCGCAATGCAGAAGCCCGCGGGTGAGCAAGGGCGTAACGGTCTAGGTCGACTTGAAGAATTTCCCGGGCTGAGACGAGCGCCGCTTAGAGCAAAACTCGGCCAATGTGTTACGCAGATGCACTACGCTCGGAAGGGAATCATTACACCCGAGATGGAGTTCGTCGCGATCCGCGAAAATCTCGGCCGCGAACGGAACGCGGACGCCCTCGTCCGCATGTCTGAAAGAAGCGACCGCTCTTCTCTAAACCATCAGCACAAAGGCGATTCGTTCGGGGCCGCACTTCCCGAGTTTGTAACGCCAGAGTTCGTGCGCGACGAGGTTGCCCGAGGCCGTGCGATCATCCCGAATAACATCAACCATCCCGAGTCCGAGCCGATGGCGATCGGGCGCAATTTCCTGGTCAAGATCAACGCCAATATCGGCAACTCCGCTGTCGCCTCGTCGATAGAGGAAGAGGTGGAGAAGATGCGGTGGTCAACCTTATGGGGCGCAGATACGGTGATGGACCTTTCGACCGGCAAAAACATTCACGCGACCCGCGAATGGATCCTTCGAAACTCGCCGGTGCCGATCGGGACTGTGCCGATCTATCAGGCTCTCGAGAAAGTGAATGGTAAAGCCGAGGACCTGACGTGGGAGATCTATCGCGACACGCTGATCGAACAGGCCGAGCAGGGTGTTGATTATTTCACGATCCACGCCGGAGTTCGTCTGCCGTACATTCCGATGACGGCGAAGCGGACGACGGGAATCGTCAGCCGCGGCGGTTCGATAATGGCGAAGTGGTGCCTCGCGCATCACGAAGAGAGTTTCCTTTACACACGTTTCCGCGAGATCTGCGAGATCATGCGGACGTATGACGTGGCGTTTTCTCTGGGTGACGGGTTGCGTCCTGGATCGATCGCAGATGCGAATGACGAAGCTCAGTTTGCGGAGCTAGATACGCTCGGCGAGCTGACGAAGATCGCTTGGGAAATGGATTGCCAGACAATGATAGAAGGGCCCGGACACGTGCCGATGCACCTGATCAAAGAGAACATGGACAAGCAGCTTGCCGTCTGCGGCGAAGCGCCGTTTTACACGCTTGGGCCGCTGACAACGGACATCGCTCCAGGCTATGACCACATCACCAGCGGAATCGGCGCGGCGATGATCGGGTGGTTCGGAACAGCAATGCTCTGTTACGTTACCCCGAAAGAGCACCTCGGTCTGCCGAATAAACAGGACGTTAAAGAAGGCGTCATCACATACAAACTCGCCGCCCACGCTGCTGATCTCGCGAAAGGCCATCCGGGTGCGCAGTATCGTGACAACGCCCTATCAAAAGCACGCTTTGAGTTTCGCTGGGAAGACCAGTTCAACCTCGGCCTCGACCCGGAAAAGGCGAAGGAGTTTCACGACGAGACGCTGCCAGCCGAAGGTGCGAAACTCGCTCACTTCTGCTCAATGTGCGGCCCGCATTTCTGCTCGATGAAGATAACGCAGGACGTCCGCGATTATGCGCACGCACAGAATATCGAAGCTGAAAAAGCCCTCGCAGTTGGAATGTCAGCGAAGGCAAAGGAGTTCGTTGAATCCGGCTCCGAGATCTACCACGGAAACAAACCCGAAGGTACGAGCGATCACCACTAATGGAAAACCCTTGGGGTGTCTCGCGGCTTCTTCTTATCTGAACGCAGTCGTTTTTACCCAACCCGGGCGCTGCATTTCGCCGTTTCGCGCTTCGAGAGCGAAGCCGGCGTAGGTGTCACAGTTAAAGACAGTTTGATCCGGCCGGAGTTTTTGCATGCCTTCGTCGGTGACCCAACCTTTTGCGTGGTGACCGACGTCACTCGAACGTTCTACGAAGTGCCGCATCTCATGGATCATTACGAATGCGGCGAAATCTTCTATATTCGATGCGACCCAGGCGCCTTCCCGTATTTTGATCTTGCCGGCGTTGTCCGGCAAGAAGAATCCGCCCAGCCGCGCAAACGCTACACTACTGATGCCCTCACCTTCGTCCGTAGTGTCCAACGTTGTGTAGTGGTCGGCCCGATCTAACACCTTTAGCATCAACCCATAGACCTCTTCGATCCGGTTCAGCCCGGCAAGGGCTCCGCCGATACGATAGTGTTTTTCAACTAATGACGTTCCCGGCCCGTGTGCCTTGGCACTTTGCACGGTCGAGATCGCGGCCTGAACGCACGACCGCGCGTGCGGCATGTGCCTGAGAAAATCGGCCAGAAGCCAGCCGGTCGTCGCGAGGCTCGGCGGCAGATGCGGCATCGTATTACGGTTCCGCTTAAGGTTCAGCATTTTGATCGTTTGTTTGTCGGGGTCAATACGGCCGTCCGCTCCTTGCCAACCGAAATGCTTCATCTGAAAGTCGCGAATGGCCTTGAGCGTCTTAGGCCCGCAAAGACCGTCGATCTTCAATTGGGGGCTTGGGCCGCCGTCGATCGGGGCTACTTGGTCGAGTCCATACTGAATGTTGAAAACGTCCTGAGCTTGATTTGCTCCGCCTTGGCCGACCGATTTCACGATCTTTATATCCTCGTTCCCGGGCCGCCGTTGATCGACCACGGCGGGCGAACCGCTAAACGTCTTCGCAGGGGCGACTTTGCAATTGCCGTCGTCCATCATGTGTGCGCATTGTCCTGACATGTGCTTATCTCCTAATTTCAACAGACGCTCGAACTCCCGCCCTTTTGCATTCGAACGTCTGTTACTCCGAATGATAACCTTGGCGTTCGGGATCCGAACCACCTGTTCGGGTGGGAATTGATTCAATATGAAGCATTTGGAAGGTAAGCATATTCTTGTTACCGGTGGTACGGGTTCGCTCGGGCAAGTACTGGTACGGCGGCTTTTATCGGGCGAGATGGGTCGGCCAGCTCAGATCACGGTCTTCTCTCGCGACGAGGCCAAGCAGCACTACCGCCCGTGGTGCTAAACTGATTTTCGTGACTCCTGAGCTGACCGTCGACAACCCGATCGAGCCGCCAAAAGCCGCTCCATCCACCGCCGGAATGACCACGAAAGTCGTCAAGGGCTCAATCTGGACGCTCGGCGGGTCGATCGCTCCGCTGGCGGTCGCATTTATATCCATCCCATTCACTATCCGTTTTCTCGGCACAGAGAGTTACGGAGTCTTATTGCTTGTCGGGTTGATCCCCACGTACTTCGCATTCGCCGATTTTGGAATGGGGGTAGCCTCAACCAAGTTCGCGAGCGAAGCATATGGCCAGGGTGACGAAAAGAAGGAAGCCGAAATAGTGTGGACCGCAACCGCGATCGCCGCGATTTCAGCCCTGCTCATCGCTGTCCCGATCTTCCTTTTTTCCTATCAGATAGTCGCGCTGCTGAACGTTCCCGAGGATCTCTTATCCCGAGCCAGCATAGCCTTAAGAATTACCTCGGGCTCCTTCTTCCTCGGCATCCTATCCGCCGTCCTGAATTCGCCGATGCTTGCACGCCTGCGGATGGACCTGAACATGCTTACCTCCGCCATCCCCAAGATCCTCCTGGCGGTTGGTACCCCGCTCATCCTCTACTTTGGGGGCGGCATCGTCGAAGCTGTTAGCTGGGCATTCATCGTTGCTGCCGGAACTCTAGCCGTCGTCATCTACTTCTCTGCGAGCCTCTTACCAGGGCTCCTATCCGCTACGTTCAACCGCCACCTGATGCGCCCGCTATTGAAGTTCGGAGGAGGGTGGTTGCTGGCCGTCGCGGCCGGAATCCTCGTTGCCAATCTTGAAAAGCTTTTTCTGACGCAAATGGTCTCGGTCAAAGCCCTCGCATACTACTCCGTGGCCTTCTCGGTTGCGATGATGGCAACGATCTTCTCGCACGCGATGGTTCAATCACTGGTTCCGGCTTTCTCCAGATTGGATCGAGCCACGTCCAGCGCCGAATTCGAGAGATTAATCTCTCGTGGCATTCGAACAAGCATTCTCTGGATGTTGCCCACTTTAACAGTGATGTTTGTGGCGGCGAAGCCACTCTTCACCATCTGGGCGGGTGAAGATTTCGGAACTGAAAGTGTTCTTCCCTTTTATATTCTTCTAGCATCACTTTTTTTTAACATCTTGGCGATTGTTCCTCACGCTGCGATCGTTGCTGCTGGACGGACAGATGTTTTTGCGCGTGTGTACTGGTTCGAGTTAGCTGTTTATGGGGTGACCGCCGCGTTCCTCGTCGCTCGTTTCGAAGTTGTGGGCGCCGCGCTAGCGTGGAGCCTTAGGACTATTCTTGATGCCCTTTTTGTAATCGCACTTTCAAAACGCATCGCGGGAGTAAGGTTCCAGTTTTGGTTCCACCTTAGGCTGCTTTCGGCGGGAATTCTCATCCTTGCGTGCCCGATTTTCCTCACGCTCTTTGTCGAGTCTGAGCTATTAATTGGGGGGTTGCTCGCGGCTTGTGTTTGTGCTTATTTGGTCGTCGCTTGGCGCCGATTTGTGAGTGTCGACGAAAGATATTGGATACTCGGGCAATTGCGCGATTTGCTGAACGCCCTCAGATAACAGGTATGGCTCAAGTTTTTCCGCGAACGATTGATCTGACACAATGCCCTATTTGCGGCGGTGAAGCTTACAGCGAATTCTTTTCAGCTCCCGACCGTCTCTACGGCACTCCCGGCGAGTTTGCCTATGTTAAATGCGAAACGTGTGGTTCAATTTTTCAGAACCCGCGAGTCATGGACGAAGATCTTCCCGCTTGTTATCCGAAGGGTTACTATACTCATACGGCGGAGGAACGGGACCCCTTCGAGAATGAGGCATCGATCTTCGGCGGAACAGGGATTCGCAATCGTCTCAGAAGATCAATTGCTGCAGAAGTCATGAATCCTAAAAGCAGCCAATCAACTCTAATACGCTTCTTCGCAAGAAGCCGGACATTGAGACAACGAGCGTTCCATGGTCTCGTAGTTGACGAACTTCTGCCGCGGGGGGGCGACTCGCGTCGAGCGCTGGAAGTTGGTTGCGGAAGTGGCGAATTGCTCGCGAAACTAAGAGCGTTAGGGTGGCGATGTGAAGGGCTTGAGTGGGATTCAAGAGCAGCAGCTAAAGCTCGAGAAAGAAGCGGCTGTCCGGTTGGAGTCGGCACTTTGGAAGAGTTTGATGAACCTTCAGTGAAGTACGATTTGATCGTCTTGCATCATGTGTTCGAGCACCTATCGAAACCGATTGAGACCATTAAGGCACTTCAGCAACTCTTAAATCCGGGCGGTCGAGCAGTACTCATTTATCCGAATCAGGATTCGTTAGGAGCCAAGATGTTTCGCGAGTTTTGGCTCCACTGGGATCCCCCGCGTCACCTATTCTTTACATCTCGGTCAGGTATTAGAGAACTCGCAAGCAAGCATGGATTTCGATTCTCCGCCAGGACCGGTAGCCGGGCTGCAGAGGTCTGTTCTGCGATATCTCGCAGCTATAGGTCCGGTGTTAAACCCGGACACGCAACGAAAGTGGACGGTCTGGATAAGCTTTATAAGGCCGTTCAAATGCTCATGATATTCGTTGGCCTTCACGTGGGTGACGAGATCTTGGTCACGCTTAGAAAGCGTTAACACAAGCGAATGCTATCTATTATTGTCTCCTCATGCGAGGACACGCTTTTCTCGAATCTTTCCAACAGCATTGAGAACACTGTGGGGATAGAGTACGAGTTGATCCCAATTAACAATAAGAACGCAAAGTACAGTCTTTCCGAAGCGTACAATCTTGGAGCATTGAAGGCCAGGTTCGGAACTCTCCTCTTTGTTCATGAGGACGTGATCTTTCACACAAAGAATTGGGGTAGACATTTAGTCCATCACATCGAAACCCTACCTAACGTAGGAATCGTAGGTATTGCGGGAAGTACCTATAAGCCGTTCATTCCAAGCAGTTGGCACTTCGAGAGAAACGGCCCGCTTTCGTTTCACTTCATTCAAGGTTACAAATACAGTTCACAACCGAACCAACTGAGAGAGCTTAACGCGTCATCGGCGAGGCCCGTGGTCTGTTTGGATGGTGTTTTTCTTGCAGTCAAGAGGAGTACATTTGAAACAGTAAGATTTGACGAAGTGGTCGAGGGATTTCACGCGTATGATATTGATTTCTCGCTCCGGATCGCAGAAAACTTTCAAAACTTCTTTGTTCCTGACATCCTGATCGAACATCTTTCCGAGGGAAAGATCAACGATCAATGGATAATCAACGCTCTTAACGTTCAGCAACGGTGGAAGATGAAGCTTCCAAGATCGATTCAACCAACGAACGAACTCGACCTAGAGTACGAACTCGGGGCATATGACTTTTTCATTAGAAATCTCCTGGTGTCTTCCTTGCCAATGGATAGAAAAATGGCTTACCTAGCACGAGTAACGTTCGAAGCGATGATGAGGACGATTTCTCCGAAATTCATTGCAACCCTACTTCGCTCGTTCATGACCCTTCTTCGCTCATATCTGAGGCGTGCGTAGGCAAAGTTTTGCGACCCAGGATTATCTGGTGGTACGGCTCGGCAAACGTCATATCTAACGTGGATATCTTGAAGTACTCGAATACCTGTTCAAGCAATGGGAAATCGAACACGTGCTGATGAAAGCATCGGTTTGCTTCGTTTTTCACCGAACGTTCGTGGAAATCGTCGGCCGAGAGATTCTGACCGGAGATCTGATTGTCCATGTTTAGATCATGAAGTTCTATTATCTCCTCGAAATGGGTCATGTCATCCTCTCGTACTTTCACCCTAAAATCTTCCAATAGGTGGTCAAAGGTAGTTACACTTCTGCGGTGGTCAAAAGTGAACCTCCTGTCAGGCAATATCAGAAGGATCTCACCCTGCGGTCTTAGAACTCGAAGCCACTCATTCAACGCTGCCAATGGATTCGCGCAATGTTCGAGAACGTGGCTGGCAACAACAAAATCATAGCTTTCGTTTTCAAGTCCGTGTAGATCAGTAGCTTCGCGTATAAACTGCCGACCTGGTTTGGCATGCGGAGAGTACTGAAATGGGCCCCCGTCGCGGAGACAACCTTCCCAGGTAGTGAAGGTACTGAAGTTACATCCATCAAGGTTACCTACGATCGGGTAGATAGGTATTTCCGTCGAGAACACGTGACTGGGGCCGCCAATCTCTAGGCCATGCTTATCTTTCAACAGATGCGAGTAAATTGGAAATCTGTGAATTATCCGGTAGGCGTGGGGTTCACGGCTCAGATACCTCTGATACAGAAAGCGCGAAACTCCTTTGGCGCCTCGCTCTTTATACAGAGTTTTTATTTTGTCAAAAGCAGTCATACGTTGCAGGGCCGAAGGTGACGGGATTAGACAATAATGAATGAAAAACGCATCTGCGGCAATTGCTATTCCGAATCGGAATGGACTTGAAGATACGCTTGAGCGTGGCGGTTTGTCGCGTTGAAAAGGTTTGTCGTGGGTTCGCACATCCCAGGATGTGTTTCGATTGCCAAAGAGGCCACCACGGTAGGGCGTGTGCGCACCTAACTGACATATTTGCCCCCAATCTCGACAAACGTTCCACCTTGCCGCATTTTGCATTCGGACGACGAACACTCGCGATGGTAGACTTACGGTTTGTGAAATGAACCACCGGTCCGGCGGTAAAGCAATTTATGAAGCATTTGGAAGGTAAGCATATTCTTGTTACCGGTGGTACGGGTTCGCTCGGACAGGTACTGGTACGGCGGCTTTTATCGGGCGAGATGGGTCGTCCGGCACAGATCACGGTATTCTCTCGCGACGAGGCCAAGCAGCACTATATGCGGCTTGACTACATGAACAAGGAAGCCGCGACCGATGACGTAATTTATCAGAACTCGCAAGATCTGCTGAATTTCCGCATCGGAGATGTGCGAGATTATTCGGCCGTCATCGCCGCTGTTCGGCAGGCGGACGTTGTGTTCAACGCCGCGGCCTTGAAGCAGGTGCCGTCGTGCGAGTATTTTCCGTACGAGGCGGTTCAGACGAACATCAACGGGGCTCAGAACATCGTCCGTGCGATCCGCGAAAATCGCTTACCGGTCGAGCTGGTCGTTGGTATCTCGACCGATAAGGCGTGCAAGCCGATCAACGTAATGGGCATGACCAAGGCCCTGCAAGAACGCATATTTATAGAGGCGAATCGCGATTGCACCGACACACGGCTGATGTGCGTTAGGTATGGCAACGTTATCGCTTCGCGAGGGTCGATAGTTCCGCTTTTCGTCGAGCAGATCCGCGACAATAAGCCGCTGACTGTGACACTGCCCGAGATGACCCGGTTCCTCCTATCGCTCGACAAGGCCGTCGATACGATATTTGCCGCGATCAACACCGGCAACCGCGGCGAAACATACGTACCGCAGGTCGCGTCGGCGAAGATGGTCGATGTCGCGAAGGCTCTGATGGGCAATAAGGACCTGCCGATCGTATTCACCGGCATCCGCCCCGGCGAAAAGGTCCATGAGATAATGGTCAGCGAAGAAGAATGCTTCCGCACCGAAGAACGAGACGGCTTCTACGCCATCCTCCCCGTTCTCCCCGAACTCCGCGTGCACAGGGAGGTAAACATCGCTCTGACCGAGGAATATTCGTCAAAGGATGGCAATCTCTCGCTCGAAAGCCTGCGAACGCTGCTTGGCTCAGCCGACCGCGAGATCGCCGCATATATGTCCGCATAACGTCTGCCTCGGCTCCTCACGACCTTGCCGAGTCTTGAAATGCGATAAACTGTAATTTAGTGAGAGTAAAATTGCGCCCGCCCGTGGTGCTAAACTGATTTTCGTGACTCCTGAGCTGACCGTCGACAACCC
>JAQSDP010000483.1 GCA_029945985.1 bacterium
GAAAGTAGGACTTACGCGAGGTGAGATCGAAAGGTTTACAGGATCTAACGCTCTTTAGGAACGACGAGCTTTCGCCGAGCTTGAACGATCAGGCCCGGCCGCTTCGATGTAACGTCGATGTTGCGGTCTTTCGGGCTCTCGTCGAACGGGAGTTTAGGAATGTAAGTGACGACGTACGAGGAGTCGATCAGTCGTGCAACGACCGCCGCACGCTCGACCATTTCTTCGAGCGATGTCGGCAGCATGATCTCGCCGTTGGTATTCACGGCAAGTTTGCCAAGCTGTTCCTCGGCATTCTCGAGAGCTGCCTTGCGGTCTCGCATGTTCTTGAGGTGTTTACGGTCGGTAATGATGGTTGGGCCGACCTTCGGGGCCTGGGCCCGGTCACGCACGCCATTCGGGAGCGTAGCTGCAATCTCCGGCGGCATCGCCGGCGGCGGGGGGGTATTGGAGATCGCCTTTGTTCGAGGCTTGATGTCGACCGCTTCGAGTTTCGTGTAGCTGATCACGTGAACGCTGATGTCGGTACCTAGTAACCGCTGAAACGCGTCGAACCTGGCAGAAGTTCGGCCCCAGCTATCGGTGCCGTCCGTGATCAACACGAGATGCTTATTGTCCACACCGCTCTTCTGCATGAAATCTGTTGCGAGCGTGATCGCATCGACGAAAGCTGATCGCCGGCCGAACTTTGCACGATTGATCGCCGCAAGGGCCAGGCCCTTGTCATCCGTCCATTCGGAAAGTAACTCAGGCTTATCAGAATATTGGAGTACCGCGAACGAGTCGCCATCCCGGAGAGATTGGACGACTCCGCGTGCCGTCTTCCTCGTCTGATCCAGGCTCTTGACCGCACGCATCTCCCCGCCTGTGTCGAGCACGATCAGAACATTTGCGGGAACACGGCGAACGCTGGACGGTTGGTGAAGAATATTATCCTCCGAGATGACCAGATCGTCTTCCGTCACATCCTTGAAAAACGCTCCGTCCTCGTCAAAGGCAAGCACGTTCAGCTTCACCTCTTCGGTAGCGATCTTTACCTCGTCCGGAGTCGGAGTCGGCGTCGGTTTCGCACGTCCGCTCTGAGCGTCGGCGACCGTCGCCGCGGAGATGATAAACCAGAGAATTAGAGCGTATTTCAAAACCATACAATCAAAGTATGATGCCCCAGACCGCCCGCGATTTGCTCCGACTCTTACAGTTTTGGATGCCGATCGACGAAAGCGAGCAGCTTCGCTACGTACTCAGCAAAGCCCGGGCATCCAATGCGATGTTTCGAAAGTAGTTCGTCCGCTACTGAAGTGTCATATGTTTGCGGAAGAAAAAAGTAAGGCACAGCGGAGTGCGGCAGGCCGGAGATAGGAGGCGAGATCGGCAGCATCAACATTTTTTCGGTCAGTGAAGCCGGAAGTATAAATGCGCTGTCTTTGCCGCAGAGTTCCCGCGTTATGCAGTTGAAAATATCGGCCGTCGCAAGCGGATTCGGATCGGCAAGTGCGATCGTCTTTCCGACCGCATTTTCGTCGTTCGACAGCACCGCGATCCCCTCGACCACGAAATCTACCGGAACGAGGTTTACCCGAACTTGCTTATTCCCGACGTTGAATAAGCGGAGCAGTTTCGGTGATTTCCGAAGATATTGGATCAGGTAATAAATTCCGTCGTACTTTGCCGTTTCGCCCGTTCGCGAATCGCCCACGACCACCGACGGTCGAAAGATCGTCAGCGGCATCTCGCCCTTCATTTTCTCGACCGAAAGCTCCGCAAGGTACTTTGTCTCTTCGTAGTTATTGCGAAAACCCGCTGCGTGAACTAGTTCGGATTCGAGAATGTGGCCAGTGCGGCAACCGGCAACGTAACAGGTCGAAACGTAGTTATACCGGCGAAGGTTAGGCAGAGATCGGACGAATTCGTTTACGTTTTCTGTACCACGGACATTGACGGCCTCTGCAAGGTCCTTTGCAACGGCGAGGTCGTAAACAGCGGCGAGGTGGAATACGTCGGTCACTTCTCCGCGGATCGTCGTGAGATCTTCGCCATAAATTCCCAGATCGGGTTTGGTGATGTCACCCTCGACGAGCGCGAAGTTCTCAAGGCCGACCTCCGACCGTAAAGCAATCGTTTCGATCGATCTCATCGCGGCCTCTACAAACGCCGGCTGCACCAGCAGATAGAATCGAGCATCTTCCGCCGCAAGCCGGTCCACCAGCCGGCCGGCGATGAAACCGGGAAACCCTGTCACGAGTATCGTGCGTGATTGCTCCATATCAGTTTTCCACCTGTGGAAAACCCTCCTCGCACTCTCTAAAACTCCAGTATAACTTTCCCAAAACTCTGGTTCGATTCAAGGTACTCGTGCGCTTCGCGGACTTGGTCGAGCGGGAAGACCTTATCCACTATAGGCAAGATCGCGCCGGATTCGATCTCCCTCATCGAATGTGCAACGAAGGCTCTTGTGGCGTCCGCCTTTTCCTCGACCGATCTCCCCCGCAGGACAGTTCCAATTATCCGAGCCCGTTTTTGAAGTGCTCTCCGCAGGTCGAATTCAGCGGTCGCCCCGCCGGTTAGCCCCACCAAGATCAGCCTGCCTTTGATCGCCAAACTCGGGAGATTCTCATTGAAATAGCTCGCGCCAACGAGATCGAGAATGACATCGGCTCCTTTTCCGTCGGTGATCCCAACTACTTTGTCCGCGAATTTCGCGTCGACGGTAGCGATTCCGTGGTCGAGACCGAGTTTGCGGCAGCGTTCAAGTTTGTCGCCCGTCCGCGACGTGCCGATCACTATCACGCCGGCTTGCTTCGCCATCTGCATCGCAGCGATCCCCACTCCTGACGCTACGGCGTGGACCAGCAGAGTTTGATCGGCCCTCAGGTCGCCGAGCGTGAAGATCGCATCGTGTGCGGTGATAAACGCCTCGGGTATTGCGGCGGCATCCGAATAAGAAAGCCCGTCCGGGATCCTCATTAGCACCGACTCATCGACCGCGACTATCTCAGCCTGAGCTTCGCCAGCTGTGATCGCCATTACACGGTCGCTGGGTTTCCATGATGAGACCTCGTCGCTAACCTCGATGACCTCGCCAGCAAATTCAAGACCGGGGATGTTCGTTGAGTAGCCTTCCGGAGCCGGATAAAGACCTTTCCGCTGGAGCAGGTCTGCGCGATTCATTCCCGCGGCACGCACACGCACAACCACCTCGCGGCCCTTCGGTTTCGGCGGATCGGGAACCGCCCTGATCGCGAGATTCTCGACCCCGCCGAACTGCTCGATGTAAACGGCTCTCATAATTGCGCGAGTCCGCGCGCGTTAGCAATTGAGATACATCCAGGTTGACAGGTTCGCCCTCGCTAACGCGCGGGCTTCTGCAGCAGCGACACAACGTTGTTAGCCTTCAGCGAGTTTCCCGTCGCTCGCTGAAGATCGGCGATCGACTTATTGAGGTCGGTTTGCGCACGAAGTTCGTTGCTTCGGGCGACAGTCAGCGCCGTCTGGCGTTCCAGCACCTTGTATACATCTGACTGCCCCGCGTCGAGCTTTCGCTGTTCGCTCTCGTACTGCTTGGTCGAATTCTCACGGGAGATAGCCGCCGCCCGCAACCTAGCCTCGGCCGTGCGGACTGCCTGAATCGCGTTTCTCACGTCCACCTGAATGTTCTGCTCAAGCTGCTCCCGCTGCGTCTCGATCCGTTCGCCTTCGACCAAAGAACGTCCATACTGCGAGCCGGCGGTCTTGTCACCGAAAAGCGGCAAGTTGAACTGCACGCCGACGCGATAGGTCGGGTACTTGTTAGAGAAAACATCGGAAAATGCCGTGCCCGCCCCGCCCACGTTTTGCAGAAGGGACTGGACTGCACCGGCACACTGTTCCGGGTTAGGATTGTCGCGACAGAAGGGGTTAGTAAAATTCGGGTTCAGGTTGCCGCCCACACCCGCCGACGAAAAGCTCGCGACCAGGTCGATCTGAGGCTTCTTCTGTTCAGCATAGAAACGCCTATCGATCTCATTGATGTCACGCTGCACCTGATTCAGTTCAAGTTCGGGACGGTTCGCCATGGCAGCGTCGAGCGCCTCACCTAAGGTTGTTTCCGGCGGCGTCAGGTCGACCGGGTCGGTCGGCGTGAGCGATTCACTCCAGATCTTCGCATTCTTGTTGGGCGAGACGAGATTCTTCAGGTTGTTCTCTGCCTGGTTCACGAGGTTGAGAGCTTCGTAAACCGTCTGCTCAAAGTTTGCCACCTGCGTTTCACTCGCCACGACGTCGATCGGTGCTAGTTGACCCTCCTCCACGAGCCGCTTGTTGTGCTCGTACTGATCTTTCGCGTCCCTGACACTGTCACGCTGAACCTGCAGATTCCGAAGCGCAAAAGCGAGATCCCAGTAGGCCCTTTGAACGTTCACGATCGTATCGATAGTTCTCTGGCGAAACTGAACGTCGGTCAGCGACAGATTTCGCTTGGCTATCTCGATCGTTCGCCGCGGCTGATCGAAACTTCGCCCGCGAAACAGCGGCTGGGTCACGCTCGCCGTGACATTCGCATTGTATTGCGGGCTGATTATCGATACGAGGTTGTCCGTGCCCACCCGGTTATGCGTCGCCGTCACGTCGAAGATGGTTCCGAATCTCGGGATGTACGCGCGGACGCCCGCGTTACCGACGAAATTATTGCTCTTCACCGTCGTACTCTGCGGCGAGAAGAAGCTGATGTTCGGCGTGGTCGCGTTTTCGTAAAAGGTCTGCCCGGTCAGCCGCGGCTGATAATAACCTCGTGCGGCTCTTAGATCGAACTCGGCTATCCTGACGTTTTGCCGCGTGACCTCGATGTCGTTGTTGTTCTCGAGCGCGAGCCTGATTGCGTCGTTGAGCGTAAGCGAACGCTGGTCCAGCATATCGACGCCCACCCGCCCGAGATCAGGCAAGGACCGATCATCGGAACGGTAATTCGGCGCGATAACAGGCACACCCTTGAGTGCTTCCGGAGCGACCGGCTGCTTGTCCGCCACCTCCGGCGTAGGCGTCGGCGTCGGATCTTGCCCGAAAGCTGATCCCGCCGCTAACAGAACTGCGATAAATAAAGCTATGTATGATCGCAAAAACATATAAATACCTTGCATTAGAACCCCATGTACAAGCCCGCGCGGTAAGCCAAGAGCGAAACATCCAACTTTACGGTATCGCCCTTCTTAACGGTCGGGCTTGTGCATGGGGACATTCACCTATCCTTTACTCACAAAAGTACTGGTAACCGTCGCGAACCTGCGACGGATACCGCCGAACAACCAATCGGACGTATTGCCGATCCGCCGGAATATATGCATATCGCTAAGGTCGTCGAATATCGAATAGAACACCGGCACCGCAAGCAAGGTCAGCAGCAAACACAGAGACTGTCCGCCGACTACGAGCACACCGATCGAACGGTTGGTTCCCGAACCCGGGCCGGTCGAAATAACCAGCGGGATCATACCCGCAACCAACGCGATCGTCGTCATCAAGATCGGACGCAAGCGGTCACGGTTCGCCTGGATGATCGCGTCGTAGCGGCTCATGCCCTGCGATCGCAGATGGCTTGTATGGTCGATCTGCAAAATGGCGTTCTTCTTAACGACACCAAACAGCAGCAGCAGTCCGAGGCCTGAGAAGATGTTTACCGTCTGTCCGAGAACGAGAAGGCTCAATATACCGAAAGGTACCGACAACGGAAGCGTCAGCAGGATCGTCACCGGATGGATGAACGACTCGAACTGCGCGGCAAGCACGATGTACATGAACACGAACGAAAGCATGATCGCGATCAGGAAGTACATCCCGGCTTTACCCATTTCCTTCGACTGCCCGATGTAGCCCGTCGTGTACCCGGGCGGCATAGTGAGTTGTGCGACAGCCGCGTTGATGCCGTTCTGAATATTCTGTGCCGACCCACCCGGACGCGTGTTCGCTAGGAGCGTCACTTGCCGTTGGCGGTTAACGCGTTCGATCGAGCTGGGACCCGAGCCCGGCGTTGTCGTAACCAGGTTGTCGAGTGTTACCCATCCGACCTTGGTCGAAGGAACGATCATTCGGTTCAGCCCCTCGACACTCGAACGGAATTGATTGTTCGCTCTAACCCACACCTCGTACTGCTCGGTTCCCTCGTTGAACGTCGTCGCTTCCTGGCCGGCGACGAGGATGTTCAGCGCCTGCGAAACATCGCCGATCTGAACTCCCATATCCGCCGCCTTCGCCCGGTCGACGGTAAGCTGAACTTCGGGTTTGCCGCTGATCAACGTAGAATCCACGTCCACGGCGTCCGGTATCGATTTCATCTGCTCAAGGATCTTGTCGGAATACACCTCGAGCTGTTTTAGATCCGGTCCCGCGATCATGAACTGAACGTTTGCGTTGCGGAAGCCACCACCCGAGAATGCCTGCACCGGTTGAACGCCTGTTCGAAGATCGGGATAGTTCTTCAAAAGCTCACGTGCGTCGGACATCAGCTGCTCTTGCGATTTCTCCCGATCGCCGATCTCCGTGAGTTTTACGTAGATCGTCCCGTTGTTTACGACGCCTTGATCGCCGCCGCCCGCAGTGACAAGCGTGTCCGTTACACCCGGCTGTTTGCGGATCTCCGACGCAATACGTTCCAGCGTGAGCGACGTCTCAGCAAGCGAACTGCCCTCTGGAGCACGTGCGGAAACTTCGAATTGCGACTGGTCGTCGACGGGAAGGAAGTTCTTTCCGACGAGGGCAAAGAGCGGAAAGATGCTAAGGAACACGAGCACGCACAGCGTTACGATCAACCATCGGTGCGACATCGAAAATCGCAGCAACGCCGTGTAGGTCGAATCGATGTATTTGTAAAAACCGCGCTCCTTAGCTGTTTTATGGTGATGGCGTTCCCGCGCCGGCTGGATCATTCCGTCGCCCTTGATCGTTTCATCCGCGGGCTCTTCATCCTCATCCTTCTTGACCTTGATCAAACGAGCCGCGAGCATCGGCGTGAGCGTAAACGAGACAAGCAGCGAGACGCCCACGGCAAACGCAGCGGTCAGTCCGAAGCTCGACATAAAGCGGCCGACAATGCCCTGCATGAAGCCGATCGGAACGAAAACAGCCATCAGCGATAGCGTCGTCGCGAGCACGGCCAAACCGATCTCACGCGTACCTTCGATAGCTGCCTGGAAAGGGTCCATTCCCTTTTCTTCCACGAAGCGGTAGATGTTTTCGAGTACAACAATGGCGTCGTCGATCACGATGCCGACCATAAGGGTCAGCGAAAGCATCGTAATCGAATTGAGTGTGTAGCCCATCGCATAAACCAACGCGAACGTAGCGATGATCGATGTCGGGATCGCGAGAGCCGCAATAAATGTCGTGCGAATATTCCAGAGAAACAGGAACACGACGATGCACGCAAAGATTGAACCGAGGACGAGATGCTCTTCGATCGCTCCGAGAGAAGCCTCGATAAATCTCGAGTTGTCGGCCACAATGCGCAGCTCAAATCCGGCCGGTAGAGTAGGCCTGATCTCTTCGAGACGCTCCTTAAGGGCGTTGGCGACCGCGACCGTGTTCTGGCCCGACTGTTTGGCGACGACGAGAGTTACAGCCGGAAGTCCATTCAGCCGAGCCTCGGACCGTAGCTCTTCGGCTCCGTCTTCAACCGATGCCAGGTCTTTTACCTTGACCTGATATCCGCCGCGGTCCGCCACGACGACGTCAGCAAAGTCTTCGATATTCTTCACCTTGCCCAGGGTTCGAACGCTCGTCTCTTTCTGGCCTTCGTCTAGCCGACCGCTCGGGAACTCGATGTTCTGAATACGGAGCGCGTTTGAGACCTGCGCGGGCGTGATGTTGTAGGCCCGCATCTTGTCCGGGTCGACCCAGACGTTGACCTGGCGCTGACGTCCGCCAATGATCGAAACCTGGCCAACGCCATTGATCGACTCGATCCGTTCCTTGACCTGTTTCCGCGCGACCTCTGTAACTTCGCGAATGTTGGTCGGTGCGGAGACGACGATTCGGAGGACCGGTGCGGCATCAGAATCAAGCTTTTGAACGGTCGGTTGTTTCGCCGTGACCGGAAGGTTAGGGATCACGGTTTGGACCCGATTTTCTACCTCCTGGGCCGCAATGTTCACGTCTTTCTCGAGAACGAACTGGACGAACACGCGCGACATTCCCTCGATCGAGGAGGACCGAAGTTCGTCGATGCCGCTGTTCGTATTCACCGCCTCTTCGATCTTCTCGGTGATCTCAGTCTCGATCTCCTGCGGCGAAGACCCGGGATTCAAAACCGTGATCGTCACCGTGGGAAAATCTACCTTCGGGAAAAGGTCGACACCCAGGCTGAAGAAGGAATAAGTTCCAACAACGACCAGCGACAGAATGATCATCGTCGCGAAAACAGGCCGCTTAACACATACTTCTGCTAACCACTGCATATGTTCTCTTTAACCTCTCGGAGCTATTGCCTTACTAAGATCCCGTCGCGAAGTTGGTCGATGTTGGTGACCGCGACGCGGTCGCCGTCGATCAGGCCGCTCTTTATCTGGATCATGTCGCCTTCAAGCAGTCCGAGCTGAACGAATTGTTCCCGTGCGACTCCCTCTTTTATAACAAAAACCGAGTTTATGTCACCGGTCGTCTTGACTGCTCTCGCGGGGATCACGACCGCCGGCTCGGGCTTCGACTGCGTGATGCGAACCGTAGCGAACTGGCCAGGCTTGAGTAGCCCCTCAGTATTCTGGACCTCCGCTTCGACCGTAAGAGTACGGGCGGTCAGGTTCACGTTCGGCGCAATGCGAACGATCGTTCCGGCGAAACTTCGGTCCGGATAAGAACTGGTCTGAAGCGAAATACCTTGGCCCGTCGCAACCTTTCCGACCGTCGCTTCCGGAATGTCGATCCGCATTCGAAGTGTGGATGTGCGCACGATCGTCGCGATCTTCGAATTCGGCGTGTTCGGCGAAATGTATTCGCCTACGTCAGCAACCTTCTCTGAAACAAACCCGCTTAGAGGTGCGCGAATGACCGTATCCGTAACGGTTTTCTCGGCAGCGGCGACTTGAGTCTGCAGCGTTGCGATCGCCGCGTTTGCCGTCGAGGCCGCAGCTTTCGCAACGTTGTGTGCCTCGCGGGCAGTGTCAATCGCCTTGATCGCGACCGCGGCGTTCGACCGCGCCTCGTCGAGCTGCCCGATCAGTGCATCTCGCTGAGACTTCCGCTGGTCGTACAGCGCCTTAGACACGTCGCCGCTTTCTAATAGCCGCTCGGCTCGGCGAAGCTCGGTTTCGGCGAGTTGAAGTTGCGCGGTGACGGTTTTGACTTGAGAGAAATCCTTGATCAGAAATGTTTGCCCGTCAGTCACGCCGAGCCGTACTTGCGTCTGCCGCAGGTTAGCGAGGGCCTGCTCAGCCGCCGCGTTCGCTTGATTCACCGCCTGACGCTGCTGCTCGACCTGGGCTCGGGCCTGTTCGACTCGGATCTGCCCGTCGCGCGGATCGAGCCGGACTAAGACGTCGCCCTGATTCACGTAACTGCCAATGTCGAAATTCACCTCGACGATCTTTCCGCTCACATTCGGAGCGACATCAGCCTGAGCATCGCTCGCTAAACTGCCAGTCGCCTCGATGTAGGTCGGGATCGGCTTGATCACCGCTGCCTCGGTCGTAACGTCAACGGTGGTCGGCCCGGCATTCGCGTTGGTCGCGGCGTTCGAGCTGGCGGAACTGCAGCCGGAGATCAATCCGGCAAATAACATGACAACCACCAGTGAAATCGAGAAATATGAACTGCGTTTATTCATTTATGAACAATGCCTCCCCGCAATATCCGGAGAATATTTATCCTTCTTGTACGGCTACACCTTGCAGAATGATCTCTGCAAAATTCTTTGCTGCTTCTTCGTTTGGAATGTCTAAAAGCGTCCGTTTCTTGTCCCAGAGAATGTTGTTTAGCGAATGATGGATCATCATTCCCAGAAACGCCCTGACAATTATTCTTGGGTCGATCTTTCTAAACACCTTATCTTTCTGACGCGTCTTGATGTATCCGCCCAGGAAGTTGTAGATTTCTCCGACAAAGGTTTGAAAAAACCTGTCTGCAATCTCATGACCCTCCAAAGCCGAGAAAAAGATCATCCGCATGAACGCGATATCTTCCTGATGCTTATTCAAAGCCTTGAGGGCGAAGTGATAGAAGACGCCGAAATCGTCCTTCGCTTCCATCGCCGTCATGACGGCTTCGTTCTCTTCCCATGGATACTTCCGAAAGCCCTCATTGCACGTCTTCGCTTCGACCAACGCTCCGTAAAGCTCGTCTTTAGAAGAAAAGTGCTTGAACACCATCGCTTCCGAAACGCCCGCCGACTTAGCGATATCTTTGGTGGTCGTACCGCTGAACCCGCGGTGCGAGAAAAGGTCGAATGCGGTTTGCAGTATCTGCTCACGACGTTTGTCGCCTGACATCCTTCCGTGGCCGTCATGAGCACATGTGAATAGGTTTGTGTCCAAATCAGTCTCCAATTTCCGTGTAAGTAAGTGCTTACTCACCGCTCGAATTGTTCAGATTCGCATTTCCGCCGCGATACTGTCAAGCATCTTTTCAACGCTTGGCAAAAATTAACACCCTGGTAATTCTGTGGCCCCCGCCCGAGACCGCCGCTTAAAGTATTAACGCGTAATGTTCCTTTTCGATGTATCAGTAGAAGCGGATTCGATGTATCAGTAGAAGCGGATTCGCGGAACAATTAAGCCTTCGATTTCGTTACAACTAATTGGCTGACGCTATCATCAGAAAGCGCCGTAGAACAGTTTAGGAGCCAGCTACCACCGGAGGAACATTGCGATGTCAGAATTTGAAGCTGAAGTTAAGAAAGCGGAAAAGGAACTTGAGCAGAGTCTCGTCCCGGTTGTACCGGAGGGAAAGCTCGATGATGAATTTTTGGGAGATCTGAAAATGCAGGCACAAGAATACGGAACGAAATTCCAGGATGCAGCAGATAAGGCCAAGGTCTATGCCGAAGAGAAACTCACTTGGGCCGGCGATAAGTTCAACGAACTCAGGGACAAAGATCCGAAAGAGATCGT
>JAQSDP010000484.1 GCA_029945985.1 bacterium
CGTCCCGAGACTGATGATGCCGATGCGTCCGGTCGATTCGTCGAGCTGAAATCCCGTCACCTTCGCCATCCTTTCAAGATCGGCGTCCGTCGCCGCTTCAACGATTATCTCGGCCGAGATCTCAACCTCGTTATTCGACCACCCTTCCACCGTGATCGAACCCTTCGGCGCTCCCTGGATAGTGATCGTACCGCCAACGCCGAAGTCAAGCTTGTCGGATTTGACGGTGGTGCGCTTGAGTTGAGCCGATGCAGATATCGTGAGCAATATGACGGCGAGGATAACAAGGTTTAGCTTTTTCATTTGGCGTGTCTCGGAGAACTGAGGGATTGCAGGAAGGGACTGCTAAATCAATGCTATCACTTCGAGGACAGGGAAAACAAGATTTTTTGGAACCAGTCCATCATTCGCTATTTTGGCCAGTCGGTTTTTCGCGGTGTTCGTCTCTTTCTTTTCCTCATTCTTATTTCGTCATTACGGTTCTCAGAGCTATCCACGAAAGAAGAAAACAAGAAACGAAATCAAAGCCGGGAAAGAAACGAGAGGAGTTATTGCCTGAAGAACTGGATGTTCCCGCGCTGGTTCGTGACGCTGAGAGTCGCGGCTCCGTCGCCGGCGGTGCCGACTACTCGTCGGCCATCCCAGGTATATCGCATATTCTCGGAGAAGGTTCCAAGCGAAATATTGCGAGTGGACGGAGCGGTAGCGAGCAGCTTGAAGGATGAGCCGGGGGGAATTCGAAGGCTGATGGTGCCGCTGATCGAAAAGAACCGGTAGCCGCCGCCCGACTGAAGCGTGCCGTCGTAGAAGATATCGCCGATCCCGTTTTGCGCGGTTACCGCGCCCGCGCCGATATTCGTTAGCGTGATGTCGCCCTCGGTGGTGATGTGTGCACGGACAAGGCCGCCGCGGACGTTGGTCACGCTGAGATTACCCATCTTTGTTTCGATGTCAACCGAGGAAGCGAATGGTACACGGATCGTGAAATTGACGTTGCCCACATCACCCCGGCCCTGATTATCTTTGACGAGATTGATGTAGATCGTACCGCTCAGGGATTGCGGTTCCAGGGTGGCGGCCGGTGCTTCGAGATATGCGGATATTGAAACCTCGTTGCGGTTCCATCCTTCAACCGTGACCGTGCCGGTCCGATTCAGAAGCTGAAGCCGGACATTCTGACTTGCGGGATAGGTACGGCTGAATTTCCGTTGGGCAGTCGCGTCGATCGGGAGGAAGCCGCAAAGAAGCGCAGCACAAGCTGCGAGCAATGCTGCACGTCGCCAGGCCCTCGCGAAGCCTTCCTTGATAACCAAACTGCGGATCATTTTCCTAACAAAACGGGCGACTAAAGCTCCGAGAATTCGCGAAGCAGGTTCATCTTTTCGGTCATAACAGAATCGAGCATCTCACCCGAGAGTTCGTCCTCCGGATTATGCTCGAGGGTCTGCTGATACTCGAAAACCGCCTGATCGATCGCCTGCAGATTCCTGTCAAATCCGCGTCTCAGATCATCATCCCACATCGCACGCCGGGCCTGCACGCGCTGGTTCCAGTAGTCAATAGTGGCTTGCTGTTCGCGAAGCCGTTTTTCGCGTGCGGCCTGCGGAGTGTCGGTGAGGCCCACCTTGCTCAAAAGTTTTTCAAATGTCGTCTGCGATTCGCCCGATCGCGACGTAAAATCTTCGCCTGTCGGCTGGAAGTAGTTGCGAATTCCGACCACCGTGAGAAGCGAGCTGATCAGTGCGACGGCGAGTACACCTGCCGCAGCCTGGGAGAAAGAAAGATTCCAAACGCGTGCAAAAAACCCCTGAGGAGTTGGCGGGGCCTCCACCTGCGGTTCTGGCTTGATATCGGACTCAAGCGTGTTGCTAATGCGGCACCAGAGGGCGTTAGTGTTGAGAGCGGGAATGTCGTCGGAGAGTTCTTCTAGTTTGCAGTTGTCGAGGATGGCGGCAAAATCTTCGCAGAGCTTGGCGCAATCCGCACAGAGCGAAAGGTGCGTCCGGACATGAGCCGCCTGAGTTTCCTCAAGCTCGCCGTCCAGAAACATGCTCAAATTTTCCTGACATCCGTCGCAGTTCATGACTCGCAAAAATCCCTAAACCGTTCCCCTGAACAGCCCCTATCAACCGCCTTGCCCGTTATCAATAATAATAGATGATTTAACGGTCAAAGGGTTGCCCTTACGGGTCGTTAGCTTGTTTCTTCTTTTTGCTTGACGAGCAGGCCGCGCAGCTTGAGCCGGGCCTTATGTAGCTGTGATTTCGAGGTGCCGACTGATATTCCCAGGATCCGGGCGACCTCTTCGTGTTCGAAACCTTCAACATCGTGGAGGACGAAAACGTTCTTATATCCGCGAGGCAGTTCCGCGATCGCGTTCTTGAGCGCGATGCGGTCGACGACGGCCATTCGGTTCGGGTTTGCCGATCCTGTGACCATCTGCTCGGGCATTTCGCCTTCTTCGGTCGTCTTTTCGTTCTTGAACGAACGCTTGCGGAAGTGCATCAGCACCTGATTTACCGTCAGGCGGTGCAGCCACGTCGAAAACGCCGAGTCGCCGCGAAAACTGCCGATCTTTCTGAATAATTGGATGAAAACTTCCTGGGTGAGGTCTTCAGCCTCGGTCTGGCTGCCGGTCATGCGGAGCGTGAGGCTGAACGTTCGACGGTGGTATCGCTGATAAATAACCTCGAATGCAGCCAAGCTTCCATCCGCCGCCATTTTGCAGAGCTCAATGTCGGACGTATCGAGGTGGATCTTGCCGTCATCAACAGAAACAGCCGCCCGAGCCTGCACCAACGGCAGTTCGACGGCCTCCTCAATACCAAAAGCGATGTCCCGTTCAATGGCCGCTGCGGCAGAGTCCATAGATACTCCTACAAGGTCTGTCCCGGAATTGATATAACTATCCGCCGCTATGATGCCTTACCTCCAAAAATCGGTTGCAGTGTCCTGAGAAAGAATTTTAGGTCTATTTCGGCCGAAAGGTAAAGCGAAATGTGACGAGAAAGTGACGAACCGTGGGTACAACCGCATCGAGCGGTCGAGATATTTGGGCGGCTTTATCAAAACATCGAGCGAATCCAACCCCCGTCGACGGCGATGGCGCTGCCCGTGACGTAGGATGCTCTTTCGGACACGAGGAACGCGGCCATGGCGGCGAACTCGCGGGGTTCGGCGAGGCGGCCGATGGGAATCTCGGCTTCCCAACGACGTTTGATGTCGGACGGTTTGATTCCTTCCTTATTTGCCAGATGCTCGGCTAGTTCCTCGACTCGTTCCGTAGCGGTGTAGCCTGGAAGGATCGTGTTTACGGTTATCCCGGAGGCAGCAACTTCGGTCGCAAGCGTCTTTGAGAATCCGGTCAAGCCAGCGCGGAGTGCGTTCGAGAGCATTAGATTCTCGACCGGCTGTTTTGCCGCGATCGAGGTCACGTTGAGAATGCGTCCCCATCGCCGCTCCTTCATTCCCGGGAGCACGAGACGCGTGATATCTGTCACGCCGGTCAGGAGCAATCGCACGGCGGCTTCCCATTGGTCGGCGGTCAGGTCTTCGAATCGGCCTGCCGGCGGACCGCCGGAATTGGTTACGAGAATATCGATGCGGCCGAACCTTTCGATGCCAGCACTTACGATCCGTTCGATGTCGGCTGAGACGGAAAGGTCGCCTGGAACTGCCAGCACTTCGGAGCCGAATCGGGCGGCGATCGATTCTCCCGCTTCTTTAAGAGCCTCCTCGCCGCGAGCGTTCATTATCAAATGGGCGCCCTCAGCGGCGAGTTCTTCGGCGACGGCAAACCCGAGTCCTTTGCTCGACGCTGCGACGAGCGCGACTTTTCCTTTGAGCCCGAGATCCATCTATTTCTGCCTTAGGTAATCGTCTGTTTTGTCGAGCCAATCCTGTCGCGGCGGGCTGAAGACATCGACGTCGAGCGTATCTTCGAGAGCCTCGGCCTTGTGCAGAACGTTCGACGGAATGACGAGTACTTCGCCCGCTCGAACGGTAACTTCTTCGCTCCCGTCCTCGCCGATCCAAAAGTGCAACGCTCCCTCAAGCACATAGGTCAACTGCTCATTCTCGTGCGAGTGCTGCGGAACGACCGAGCCCTTGTCGAGATACACGTGCGTCAGCATCATCCGATCGCCGGTGATCAGGCGTCGCTGCAGCGAGTCGGAAACACGCTCTTTCGGCATGTCTTCCCATCGATAGAATTGCGTTTGAGTCTGTGCCATATAGTCGGATAGCTTAACGCAACTTCCTTGCTGCCCCAATCTGAATAGACGGCATCCCGCTTGGATTCCCGCTTGCGATTCGGCTAAACTTCCAAAGATTTTCCTGTTTCCCATATTCCTATGCTTTTTCTCACACAGTCGGCGGCCGTTTACGGCATCGACGCTCTCATTGTGGATGCCGAGGTGAACATCACGCCGACGAGCGGGGATGACGCGTTGATAATCATCGTCGGACTGCCGGACACGGCGGTGCGCGAATCGCGCGAACGGATCCGAGCGGCGATCTCGAACAGCGGATACTTTTTCCCGATCCACAAAGTCACGATCAATCTCGCACCGGCGGACGTTAAGAAGGAAGGTGCAAGTTTCGACCTGCCGATCGCGCTCGGGATTCTCGGGGCGAACGGCGATCTCGGTAACGCTGAGAGTTTGCCCGAATTGATGAGCGTTGGTGAACTTTCGCTGGACGGACGCGTGCGGCCGGTTCGGGGAGCACTGTCGATCGCACTGACAGCTAGGGAGAGCGGAGTTCGCAGTTTGATCGTGCCCGAGGAGAACGCAAAGGAGGCGGCGGTCGTTCAGGGGATAAATGTCTACGGCGTGCGTGACCTTCGCGAGGCGTCGCTGCTGGTGCAGGAACTCGCAGCCGGAGGCAACACTCGCATCCAGCCTACGAAGCTGGACCTCGAAGAACTTCGCTCGGCACCAAACAACTATCAGCTGGACTTCTCGGAAGTTCGCGGCCAGCAGACGGCGAAACGAGCACTCGAAGTCGCGTCGGCCGGCGGACACAACATTCTGTTCATCGGCCCGCCGGGATCGGGCAAGACGATGCTCGCGAAACGCCTTCCGACGATCTTGCCGCCGCTGGAATTTGAAGAGGCCCTGGAGATAACGAAGATCCATTCGGTCGCAGGGTTGACCGGCAAGTCCGGGCTGATCGCCGAGCGCCCTTTCAAGTCGCCGCATCACACAGTATCGCAAGCCGGGCTGATCGGAGGTGGATCGGTCCCACGGCCGGGCGAAGTCTCGCTCGCACATCTTGGAGTTTTGTTTTTGGACGAACTGCCGGAATTCGATCGCAGTGTGCTCGAAGTGCTTCGGCAGCCGATGGAGGACAAGCAGGTCACGATCTCGCGAGCAGCCTCGTCGTTGACGTTTCCCGCTTCGTTTACTTTGGTAGCGTCGATGAATCCGTGTCCCTGCGGCTACTTTGGTTCTTCGCGTGAATGTAAGTGTTCCCCGCAGATCATCCAACGCTACGTCGGCAAGATCTCAGGCCCGCTGATGGACCGCATCGACATCCACATAGACGTGCCGGCGGTTAAGTTTGATGAGCTTCGCGGACGGGGAGTCGAAGCCGGCGAGCCGAGTTCTGCGATCCGCAACCGCGTGATCCGCGCCCGCGATATCCAGCTCGCACGCCTCAACACCAACGGCAACCGCGGCGGTGCGTACTCCAACTCCGCGATGACGCCGGCGCAGATCCGCAAACACTGCTCGCTCGACGCAGACAGTGAATCACTTCTCGAAAAAGCCATGCAGCGCCAAGGCCTCTCCGCCCGCGCCCACGACCGCATCTTGAAGGTCGCCCGAACCATCGCCGACCTTTCAGGCGCTGAAAATATAGGCCCGACGCACATCAGCGAGGCGATCAATTACCGGTCGCTCGACCGGAATTACTGGGCCTGACGCGATTCTGCAAAGAACGTTTGAACTCTGCGAGGTTTCGGCGTAAAAAGAAAGGCATGTTAACGAAAGCCTACCAATTCGATCGCCTCCGGTGCGGGATCGGCTCTGCTTTTCTGGTAAAGATCATAAAAGTAATGGTGCTGGCCCTACTGCTCGCGGTCGCAGCATCGGCGCAAGCGTCCGGAGTAGCCGGTACGATACAAGAAAAAGCCACCACGCCCGCCCCCGACAGTCCGACCACCGCTCAAAAGATCAAACGATGGTTTGAGATGGACACGCTCAACCTTTCGGTCCGTTATCGTCATATGACGACCAATGTAAACCTTAATGCCTCGGACGTGGCTCAGTTCAGATTCCAGGCGAAAGGACGATTTAAGTTTGACAACAAGGGTAAGTACAGCATTTCCGCGGGAATCTACACGGGTAATTCGATCACAGGCGGCTGGGGAAGCACGGGCTGGGGGACCGGCGGGCCGCAGACCAACCTTTACCTTAAGCAGCTTTACTTTGAGGCAAAGCCGGTGAAAGGCCTTGCGATTCAAGTTGGCGGCATCGCACCAATAAATGGAGAGAATACCGAGATCACTGGATACGACAACGATGCATACCTAATGGGCGAGCGCATCTCGATCCGGGACGCCAAGAAATTCTTCTTTGATGAGATCAGCTTGACGAATGCCCATATTGGTGACGTATTTCGACCAAGCGTCTTCAGCAGATTCAAACGTCTCGACGAATCTAATTACCACCAAATCCTCGTCAAGAAGACACTTAATAAGAATGTGGCGGTCTCGGCCGATTACACGTTCGAAGCGGGCCGCGATACTTTCCGTCAGGGTGTCCGTTTCTCGATACCGAAGTTCAAAGTTTTTGATTCGATGCGGTTCGAGAACTACCAACAGGTCGATCCGAATCCCAACTACGGATTCGCGATCTCAGGCGATAAGAAGTTGAACAACAGGCTTAGCGTTAAGGCGGGATTTGCCAGGATCGATACGACGATGTTCAACGGCGATTGGTACGGACGAGGCAACCGGGTTTTCGCTGGCTGGAACTACACCCTAACTCGTGAACTCAGTTTTAACGGTGTTTGGCTTCAGGGCGTGGGACCGCTACCGGCTGCTAATAGCATCCGATCTAGATTTGAAGTCGCGCTTACATTCAATATTCTCGAAACCCTCAAGCGACGTAAGGTCATCTGATCCATTGCTTTTCGGACCGCGCAGATGGTGCTGGCAGCCAAAGGCCAGTCACGGGCAGCGTCGGCTGACATTCTTATGACAATCAAATCAGATATTTGGCTGCGGCGGATGGCGGATGAGCAGGGGATGATCGATCCGTTTCTGCCGGAGTTGGTTCGCGAGGTGAACGGGCATCGGATCATCTCTGCCGGGGCGTCGAGCTACGGTTATGATATGCGGCTCGCGGACGATGGGTTTCGGATATTCTCGTCGGTGCACGGCAAGGAGATCGACCCGAAGAAGTTTGATGAGCAGTATTCGCTGATCGAACCTGAGATGCAGACGGCGGAGGACGGCTCGCAGTATTACATTTTACCTGGCCATCATTACGGGCTGGGCGTAACTGTCGAGACGTTTCGGATGCCTCGGAACGTGACCGGCGTCGCTCTGGGGAAGTCGACGTATGCTCGTGCTGGGCTGCTCGTGAATACGACGCCTCTCGAAGCCGGCTGGACCGGCCGTCTGGTCGTCGAGATCGCCAATCTCGCAAACCTTCCACTGCGTGTTTACGTAAACGAAGGCATCGGGCAGATCCTGTTCTTTGAGTCCGACGAAGACTGTGCGGTCTCGTATTCGGACCGCGGCGGGAAGTATCAGGGGCAGACGGGATTGACGTTCGCGAAGGTTTAGGCTCAATTGCCGCTACCTTTAGGTAGTGGTTCAAGGCCACCTCTAACTACCGGCTTTAGCCGCGGCGGCTCTTGATTGTTCGGCTAAAGCCATATTTTTGTTTGCCTTGCCACTAGCTAAAGCTAGTGGCAATTGAAGAAACACACCAAAGTTATGAAGCGATCTATCGCCATTCTTTTACTAGTCGTAATCCCCTTTTCCTCGCTCGCGTTAGGCCGTGATCGGATCGACGATCGTGTTCTGGCGCAGATCAAGGCTGAGGGATTTGAGCGGTCTAAGGCGATGGACACGGTCGGTTATTTGACCGACGTGTTCGGGCATCGGCTCACGAACTCGGAGAACCTGAAGAAGGCGAAGGCCTGGATGGCCGCGAAGATGACGGAGTTCGGGCTGGAGAATGTCCAGGCCGAGCCGTGGGGATCGTGGGGACAGGGCTGGAATCTGGAGCGGTTCTCGGTGGAGATGACTGCCCCAACCTATGAGCGGCTGAATGCACATCCGCTGGCTTGGACGCCTTCCACAAACGGTGTCGTTAGCGGCGAGCCGATAGTTGTTACGATCCGGTCAAATGCCGATTTCGCGAACTATCGCGGAAAGCTGAAAGGTGCGATCGTGATGAACGGCCGGGTGAACTTCCCGACACCCGAACAGCGAAAAGGCGATCCCGTAAAGCGGCTCACAGACGAGGAACTCAAGAAACAAGAAGCTGCGACGGATGCTACGAAAGGCGAAGATGGCGGCACGAGGACCTATCATGACGAAGAAAAGGATTGGCTCGAGGGTCTCAAACGCGGCAAAGAGATCGTCCAGTTCTTCAAAAGCGAAGGCGTCGCGGCCTTGATCCAGCCGAGCAGCAAGCCGAACGGCGTACTTGCAGTTCAGGGCTCTTACTTTCCCGATCCGGCGATCAATCCGCCCACGTTCGTGATTGCACGCGAGCAATACGCGCGGATGATGCGGCTCATTGATAGGAAGGTGCCGGTGAAGCTTGAGTTGAGCTTGCAGACGAAGAGTAACCCTGACGGAACAGGATCGAACCTGATCGGTGAGATCCCGGGAAGCGATCCGAAGCTGAAGGACGAGGTCGTGCTGCTTGGGGGGCACTTCGATTCGTGGCATTCCGGAACGGGTGCGGCGGATAATGCCGCGAGCTGCGTGGCGTTGGTCGAAGCTCTGCGGATATTGAAAGCGGTCGGACTGAAGCCGCGTAGGACGATCCGAGTGGCGTTGTGGGATGGTGAAGAACAGGATTACTACGGCTCAATGGGCTACGTGACGAAGCACTATGGCGACCCGTTCACGATCAAGGTGAAGCCCGATCACGCGAAGCTTTCGGCGTATTACAACCTCGACAACGGGGGCGGACGTATCCGTGGAGTTTATTTACAAGGTAATGAAGCGACGCGGAGGTTGTTCGAAGAATTTCTCGGTCCCTTTGCGTACTTGGGTGCGGCAACGATCACGACGCTGAACACCGGGGGCACGGACCATATGTCGTTCGACGCCGTCGGGCTGCCGGGATTTCAGTTCATTCAAGATCCGCTCGATTACAACACGCGCGTGCATCATTCGAATATGGACGTGTTCGAATCGGTGAACGAGGAAGACCTGAAAATCAACGCCGTGATCATGGCCGCGGTCGCATATCAGACTGCGATGATGAACGATCGCATGCCGCGAAAGGCTCTGCCGAAGCCCGCTGAGGGCGATTGGTATCTGCCGGCGAACCGGCCTTAGGTTTGGTTTAACGTAAAGTCACGAAGATGCAAAGACGCAAAGGATTCTTTCTTTCACTTGTTGGAGTTGTTTTGAGCTGCGTTTCATTTTCTGTTGCTCAGGAGGCCCGGCCGCGGGCGAGGGATCTGGGGATCAAGATCGGGGTTCTGCCGGCGGGGGCGAACAATGCGATCACGGATGTTGTAGGTGTTACGGTCGGGCAGACGACGGTTATTCGCGGTGAGAATGTTCGGACGGGCGTGACGGCGATCGTGCCGCATTCGGGGAATCTGTTTCGCGAGAAGGTTCCGGGAGCGGTTTTCGTCGGCAACGGATTCGGAAAGTTGGCAGGCTCAACTCAAGTTAACGAGCTTGGCGAGATCGAGACGCCGATATTGCTGACCTCAACGCTGTCGGTGCCGAAGACGGCTGATTTTCTGATGGACTTTATGCTCGGTCTGCCTGGGAATGAGGAGCTTCGGTCGATCAATCCGCTGGTGGCCGAAACGAACGACGGCGGGCTGAACGATATCCGCGGAAGGCATGTAACGCGCGACGATGTGTTTTCTGCTCTCCGCAGTGCGGCGTCGGGGGCTGTTGCGGAAGGGTCGGTCGGAGCCGGAACGGGAACTGTTGCGTTCGGATGGAAGGGCGGGATCGGGACGGCTTCGAGGAAGCTTCCAGCGTCGTTGGGTGGATACACGTTAGGCGTTTTGGTGCAGTCGAATTTCGGCGGTGTGCTGACGATCGATGGCGTGCCAGTCGGTGAGGAGTTGGGGCAGTATTATTTGAAGAATGCGGTGGCCGGCGGGACGCCCGCGGTCCAGTCGGCGGACGGTTCGATAATTATCGTGGTCGCGACGGATGCGCCTGTGGATCATCGGCAGTTGAAGCGGCTGGCCTCGCGGTCGATGATCGGGCTGGGCCGGACGGGATCGTCGATGACGAACGGCAGTGGTGATTACGCGATCGCGTTTTCGACGGCGAATCGGATCAATGCCTCGGCGGCGGTTCGCGATATCAAGGTGCTCGGAAACGATGCGATGTCGCCGCTATTCCAGGCTGTGATCGAAGCAACCGAAGAAGCGATCATCAATTCCCTACTCAAAGCGACGACCATAACCGGCAACGGCCGCACGATCGAGGCGATCCCGATCGATAAGGTGAAGGAGATCTTGGCGAAGTACGGAAGAAAATAATCGGGTGATGATCAATGCGGAAGCCCGCGCGCGAGCAAGGGCGTAACGGTCAAGTTGAGCGTTACGCCCTTACTAATGTGCGGGCTTCTGCATTAGACCGTGGTGTCGTCGGAGCCAGAGTCGTACGACGTCGTATCGACGGTACCTGCGTCGAGGCCGGTATCGACGGCTCCCATGTCGTATCCGCCTGCGTCGTAGCTTCCGCCGGCAGCGACTGCTGATGAGGCATCGACGTCGTATGCGGTGGACGCGGGATCGGCGGTTGCCGCGTAGGT